>NZ_JBICNX010000027.1:0-44880 GCF_043107035.1 Staphylococcus sp. 231237_7MaSpsaltlick | reverse complement strand
ATTCATAGGCGCATAATCTCTCCTTAGTTTATTTGGTAGGACATTTAAATTATAGAGATTTTTGCGCTTTTTTGGTATCAAAAAACAGGACTGATATAAAAATCAGTCCTGTTTAGTATAGAGCTATATAAATGGCTATAAGGTTGTATTGTCTATCTCTATGACAAACACCCTTTTTATTTTGAAAATAAGGAAATTGAAAGGAACATATAGTTTTTACTTTTAAGGGGAATAAAACGTGACAGAGCAAAGATTAAATGAAATACAATTAACACGCGTTAAAAAGGATGAATTCGAAGCTTTCAAAAAACAATCTTCATTGTCATTTTTGGATAGCCTTAAAGAAACTTTCCTTGAACAAGAACATCCAGAAAATTTTGCACCAGTTCCATCAGAACAAGATTATAATAAATCTTTTTATTCAGATAATCCCCATATTTATTATTTTTATTTAAATGGTGAAAATATTGGTGGTGCTATCTTTGAAATTGATAAAGAAAATAAAAGAAACCATGTCGATACATTATATATTAATGACAATGCTCATGGACAAGGGATTGGGGCTAAAGTTTGGAAAGCGATTGAAAATCATTTTCCAGAAACTAAAGTTTGGGAATTACATACACCTTATTTTGAAAAGCGTAATATCCATTTCTACATAAATAAATGCAATTTTCATATTACAGGATTTTATAAAGAAATGTTTGATGTGAATGGAGTTGAAAAAGAATTTGAGTTCTTTAAATTTGAAAAAGTTATGATCTGAATTGTTTAGATTTTGCAATTGTGTGTTATCAAATCTAAGGTTGATAGCAAATGAATCATTTTAGTAACAATGGTGACTGTATTTGTTTGAAGCTGAACGATAGCTCTCTATTCTGATAGGTATTTTTTATCTATAGACATTCTATAACTTTGTTGCTGTGTTACTTTAGTTATATGGTTGTTATTCTACTATATTATTATCCTTAGAATAATTTATTTATCTGAGTTGAATAGCTCTCAATATACCTGCTTTTAACATAAAACGATTTAAAATATTACTAGAATAGCGCGTTTATAAAGTAACTAAAGTGGGAAAAAATATGAAAGTGAATTTATTAATCTAGCTTATTAAAGGAGTCATGAATTATGGTTATTGGTATAATCATACTTTTGTTTGTTTCATTTTTCTTTTCGGGAAGTGAAACCGCATTAACTGCTGCAAACAGGATGAAAATACAAACAGATGCTCAAGAGGGAAATAAAAAAGCGGGAAAATTATCAAAATTATTAACAAAACCGAGTGAATTTATCACAGCAATACTGATTGGAAATAATATTGCGAATATTATTTTACCTACATTAGTTACAATATTAGCAGTAGATATGGGTTTAAATGTTGGTATTGCAACGGCAGTAACAACAGTAGTAATCATCGTTATTTCAGAAGTTATTCCTAAGTCAATTGCAGCTACATATCCAGATAGAATTTCACGTTTAGTGTATACACCTATATCGTTTTTCGTCTTAATATTTAAACCAATCACTAAAATTCTTAATGGTATCACAGATGCAATTAACCGATTTTTATCTAGAGGACAGGAAGAGCAACAACGTTATTCAAAAGAAGAGATTAGACAGATGGTTACTATTGCAGGTAGCGAAGGGGCTTTTAATGAAATGGAACGTAATCGTATTCAAGGGGTTATGGATTTCGAACAGTTAAAAATCACTGATATTGATACTACGCCTCGCATAAATGTTACTGCCTTTTCTTCAGATATTTCATATAAAGAAGCTTATGAGACTGTGGTTTCTAATCCATATACACGTTATCCTGTGTATGGTAAAGATATCGATCAAATTATAGGTATCTTTCACTCAAAATATTTATTAGCTTGGAGCCGTGAACCTGAGAATGATATTTTAAAATATACTTCCGAGCCTTTATTTGTAAATGAGCATAATCGTGCTGAATGGGTGTTGAGAAAAATGACAGTTTCACGTAAACATCTAGCTATTGTTCTAGATGAATATGGTGGTACGGAAGCTATTGTTTCTCATGAAGACCTTATTGAAGAAATGTTAGGCATGGAAATAGAAGATGAGATGGATGAAGAAGAAAATGAAAAATTAGAAGAACAAATGAAAGCGTTCAATAAAAATAATATATGATTATTAGCGCAATTTAATGGTGTTATTTTGTTAAAAAGGCAAAGGGGCAGATAAAATGGAATTATCGTCTAGAGTTACTAAATTATTAAATATTAAATATCCAATTATACAAGCTGGCATGGCAGGATTGACCACGCCTGAATTAGTCGCGACAGTGAGTAATAGTGGTGGATTAGGAACGATTGGCGCAGGATATTTTAGTGCAGAGCGACTGGAAAAAGAAATAACTTATGTTCAACAATTAACTGATTTACCATATTCAGTGAATTTGTTTGTGCCTAGTGATAAGTTATTTATTCCTGAAAAAGTAGAGCACATGAATGCTTGGTTAAAACCATATCGCAGAGCATTAAATATAGATGAACCTATTGTTAATATAAGTGAGAAACAGCAGTTTGAGGATACGATTGATATGGTAATTGAAAAGGGTGTGCCTGTAGTTTCGTTTACATTCGGCATCCCTAATCAATCAATACTTACTAGATTAAAAGAAAGAAATATTAAAGTCATAGGTACGGCTACCAGTGTGGAGGAAGCAATTGCTAATGAAAGTGCCGGCATGGATGCCATCATAGCCCAAGGTAGTGAAGCAGGAGGACATAGAGGTGCGTTTACAGAAACATCTAGCAATCTTACGCCACTCATAGGCACGATGTCACTCGTACCTCAAATTGTTGATCAAGTGAATATACCTGTCGTTGCAGCAGGTGGTATTATGGATGGCAGAGGTATGGTCGCTAGTATGATTTTAGGCGCTGAAGGCATACAAATGGGTACGGCATTTTTAACATCCGAGGAAAGTGGTGCAAGCCATCTTTATAAAAATGCAATACAACATAGTAAGGAAACGGATACTGTAGTTACAAATGTCTTTACCGGAAAACCTGCGAGAGGTATAGACAATGAATTTATTCATAAGATGAATGAGTACAATGAAGATATCCCAGACTATCCTATACAAAACCAATTGACTAGCGCAATTCGCAAAGAAGCGGCTCGAGAAGGTAATGCGCAGTGGACACATTTATGGAGTGGTCAAAGTCCTAGATTGGCACAATGTTCATCGGCATCAACATTGATGGAACGTCTTGTACAACAAGCAAATCAATTATTGAATCAGTAAGTATCTATAAATATAATGGGAAAATTACTTATTAACTAATACTTTAGTTTAAAATATTTTTTGAAAAATAGTAATTATAAGAAATGAGAAGTAGTATTGAAATCAACTTTAATTTTTTGATTTCAATACTACTTCTTATTTTTTGAAATTTATCGTCCTCTATAAATAGCATGTCTTTATTTATTTAAACACTTCGAATAAGAGATGGAGCATCAACGGTTATTTTTTAAGTTATAGTAAATTGAATTTAATCAAGTGAATCCACTAAAACATATATGGTATCATTAACTTGGTGATACTATGATAAATATAGGTTTAACGGGTTGGGGTGACCATGATTCGTTATATGAAGACTTGCAGCGTAAGACAGATAAATTAGTTACATATGCAAGTCATTTTCCAATCGTAGAATTGGATGCAACGTATTATGCAATTCAGCCTGAGAGGAATATTAGAAAATGGATTAAAGAAACACCTGAAAGGTTTAAATTTATAGTTAAAATACATCAAGCATTAACTTTACATGCAGATTATCATGACTTTGCAGAGACAAGGCAAATCTTAGTAGATCAATTTAAAACAATGTTGCAACCATTAAAAGATGAAAATAAACTCGCAATGGTATTGGTACAATTTCCTCCCTGGTTTGATTGTACTGTTCAAAATATAAAGTATATTCGTTATATTCGAGCACAATTAGAAGCCTTTCCTGTATGTGTAGAATTTAGACATCAGTCTTGGTTTAATAAGTCTTTTAAAGAAGAAACTTTGGCGTTTTTAACACAGCAAAATATTATTCACGCAGTTTGTGATGAACCTCAAGTTGGTCAAGGTTCTGTGCCGATGGTTAATCGCATTACGAATGAAACAGCATTTGTACGGTATCATGGGAGAAATGTACATGGGTGGACTAAAAAAGATATGACGGATGAAGCATGGAGAGAAGTAAGGTATTTGTATGATTATAGTGAACAAGAATTAAAAACATTAATTGATAAAGTGAAAGTACTAGAACATAAAGCTAAAAATATTTACGTCGTTTTTAATAATAATTCTGGTGGACATGCGGCCCAAAATGCTAAAACTTATCAACGGTTATTGGGCATAGACTATCAGGGGTTGGCACCACAACAATTAAAATTATTTTAGGAGCGATTGGATGTTAACAATAATAGTATTGATTTTAATTGGTAGTTTATCAGCAATTTTAGGTTCATTAGTTGGTATTGGTGGCGGGATAATAATCGTACCTACACTCGTTTATTTGGGTGTTGATCATGATTTGCTTGAAGGTATAACGCCTCAAATCGCTATAGGTACTTCATCAGTTATATTAATAGTAACTGGACTATCATCGACGTTGGGGTATTTGAAAACTAAACAAGTTGATGTGAAAAATGGTTCGACATTTTTATTTGGTTTGCTACCTGGGGCGCTCATTGGTTCTGTAATAAGTCGTTACTTAACATTAACATCTTTTAACCTGTATTTTGGTTTATTTTTAATTTTAGTAGCAAGTTTGCTTGTAATACGAAAGAAAATAAAACCATTAAAAATATTTGCTAAAGCAAAATATGAACGGAGCTATATTGATGGTTATGGTAAGCAATATTTTTATCATGTGCCACCTTTGATTTCGTTTATCGCAACATTATTTATTGGCATATTAACAGGGTTATTAGGCATAGGTGGTGGCGCTTTGATGACGCCATTAATGTTAATTGTATTTAGATTTCCACCACATGTGGCTGTCGGTACAAGCATGATGATGATATTCTTTTCTAGTGTTATGAGTTCAATAGGCCATATTGCACAAGGACATGTGGCCTGGTTATATGCAATTGTCCTAGTGTTTGCAAGTTATTTTGGTGCAAAGATTGGCGTGAAAATTAATCGCTCGGTAAAATCAGAGACCGTTGTAATATTATTGCGTACAGTAATGTTAATTATGGGTATATATTTAATAATTAAATCATTTTTATAAAACAAAGGAGGGGAACTACAGATGAAATTAACAATTTATCATACAAATGACATACATAGTCACTTACATGAATATGCACGAATTACAGAGTATTTGATTCAAGAGAGACCAAAGTTACAGCATCATTCACTTTATTTAGATATTGGCGACCATGTAGATCTTTCGGCACCCGTCACAGAAGCAACCATGGGTATCAAAAATGTCGAATTATTAAATGCGGCGCATTGTGATATCGCTACGATTGGAAATAATGAAGGTATGACAATCTCTCATGATGCATTAAACACTTTATATGACAATGCTACATTCGATGTCACTTGTGCGAATGTCTTTGACGAACAAGGGCGTTTACCACGTAATATGTCATCATCATTCATAAAAGTTATAGACGGGGTACGCATACTATTTATTGCGGCTACCGCTCCATTCACTCCTTTTTATCGAGCTTTAGATTGGATTGTTACAAATCCTTTAGCAGCAATTAAAGATGAAATAAAAGCTAATGAAGGTGCCTATGATTTACTTGTGATTATGAGCCATGTTGGTGTATTCTTTGACGAAAAATTATGTCAAGAAATCCCAGAAATTGATTTGATTTTAGGTAGTCATACACACCACTATTTTGAAAATGGTGAAATTAACAATGGTGTATTAATGGCTGCAGCAGGAAAATACGGGCATTTTTTAGGGGAAGTCACTCTAGAAATTGAAAATAATAGCATAATTAAAAAAGAAGCAACACTTCATCCAGTCGATGGATTGCCAGAAGTTGAGACTCATTTTGATGAAGAAGGAAAAATGTTGTTAAATGATTCAGTGATTGATCAACCAATTTCATTGCCTAGAAGAACAGATACCATTACTCAAACGGCTCATATTTTAGCAGAAAGTATTTTTGAATTTACAAATGCGGATTGTACAATTATTAACGCAGGACTTATCGTAAATGGCATAGATGCAGAGCGTTTAACCGAGTATGATATACATCAAATGTTACCTCATCCAATAAACGCAGTTCGCATTAGATTAAGTGGTCTAGAGTTAAAAAATATAATAATCAAAAGTCAAAAACAAGAATATCTTAATGAACACGCCCAAGGTTTAGGCTTTAGAGGTAATATTTTTGGCGGTTATATATTATATAATTTAGGATTTATTGAGTCTGAGTCACGTTACTTTATCAATGGTGAATTAATACATGATGATGAGACATACATTTTAGGAACGATAGATATGTATACGTTTGGACGTTATTTTCCTACTTTAAAAGATCAGCCCACAGATTACTTAATGCCGGAGTTTTTAAGAGATATCTTCAAAGAAAAATTATTGGAATATTAAAATATGACTTTATACGTTTTAATTTACCTGAATTTTCGTTATAATGATTAAAGATTTCAAATCAGGAGGATTGTGCGGTTATGGCTACTAAAAATGAAGAGATTTTACGTAAACCAGATTGGTTGAAAATAAAGCTAAATACTAACGAAAACTACACTGGTCTTAAGAAAATGATGCGCGAAAAGAATTTACATACAGTTTGCGAAGAGGCAAAGTGTCCAAATATACATGAATGTTGGGGAGAACGTCGTACAGCTACGTTTATGATTTTAGGTGCAGTATGTACACGTGCTTGCCGCTTCTGTGCAGTTAAAACAGGACTTCCAAATGAATTAGATTTAGATGAACCAGAGCGCGTGGCAGAATCTGTTGAATTAATGAATTTAAAGCACGTTGTTATTACTGCAGTGGCTCGTGATGACTTAAGAGATGCAGGATCAAATGTATACGCTGAAACTGTACGTAAAGTACGTGAGCGTAATCCTTTCACATCAATAGAAATCTTGCCTTCAGATATGGGCGGAGACTATGATGCATTAGAAACTTTAATGGCGTCAAAACCAGACATTTTAAACCATAACATCGAAACAGTCCGCCGTTTGACACCAAGAGTTCGTGCTAGAGCAACTTATGATCGTACGTTAGAGTTCTTAAGACGTTCTAAAGAATTACAACCTGATATCCCAACAAAATCAAGTCTTATGGTTGGATTAGGCGAAACACACGAGGAAATCTATGAAACAATGGACGACCTACGTGCTAATGATGTTGATATTTTAACAATTGGTCAATATTTGCAACCTTCACGTAAACATTTAAAAGTTGAAAAATATTATACACCATTAGAATTTGGTAAATTAAGAAAAGTTGCAATGGACAAAGGATTTAAACATTGCCAAGCAGGACCACTTGTGAGAAGCTCATACCATGCCGACGAGCAAGTAAACGAAGCGGCTAAAGAAAAACATCGTATTGGTGAAGAACAACTTGGTACAGAAATAGGTAAGCATTTAAATAAATAAGTTAATTAAAGACTTAGTTCATTTGTTTCAGTTGCGCTTATGCGTAATATTAATGAGCTAAGTCTTTCTTAGAAATCAAATATAATTATATACAAATCAAAAAACTATTAATTAACGAATTAACTAGTGATTAATAGTATTTGATGCGTTTAGATTAGGTGAATAACATGATAAAGTTAAATGGACAATATTTTGAAGTTTTAGAAGATTATAGAGAATGTTTTGATGAAGAAACATTTGTAAATCGCTATTCAGATATATTGGATAAATATGATTTTATTGTTGGAGATTTTGGTTATGACCAACTAAGATTAAAAGGGTTTTATAAAGATTCTAATAAGAAAGCAGAATTAAGTAAACGTTTTTCAACAATTCAAGATTATTTATTGGAATATTGTAATTTTGGTTGCCCGTACTTTATATTAAGACGTATTCCAGAAACAGAAATGAAAAATTATATAGAGACAAATGACATTAATGAAGCGGATTTAGAAGAAGATAAGTTACATGATGTTAAAATCAAGCCTAGTATTCAAGATACTGAAAAATAATAATTTTTGTTAAGTGGTATCGTAATTAATATTTACAATTTACTTGAGTATTGGATGAAATTGTAAAGTATATAAAGTGTGTGTTGAAAATAAATTTAGTATATAAACAGAATAGTCACTATTAAAAAAGCAACTCCATTCCAAAAATGAATGAAGTTGCTTTTTTGATTTACATTATACATGCGTATATTTACAGAGAATGGAATTAGAAGAGATAAATACGAGCGCTTTAACTTAAATAATTATTCTCGATATTAGCTAAGTATATAAAAGTAGTGTTTAATTATTGAATAACTTCATTAAGATATTCGGAAATTTCATTGCCTTCATCTTCACTAACACCTAATATATGAGCAATATAACCTTCTTCTTCTAAATCATCGGTACCAATTATACCGAATTGATTTGTTTGCATATTTAATACAATCGTTTTACCGAAATGACGATTTGTTTGGACTAACATTAAGTCGTAGCGACTATGTTCACCTACAAAACCAACAAATTGCACCTGAGCTGATTCATCATCATCATAAAGATACATATCAATCACTTTCAAACACTCCTTACTTCTTCTATTTTACAATTCTAGTTTTTTAGATATTTAATTTAGTTAAAAAGTCTTAATTTACAGTATAACCATAAATGAATTTGACTGCAAAGGTATGGTATGATGACATTGATAGGGGTGAAAAGATGTATTTCGTGAATAAAGATCAATTAAATACAAAATTAAATTACTTGCAACAACTTATTCAAGATTATCCGCAAAACAAAGATAATATTTATGCGTTCGAACGCATAGCTCAAATGTTTATTGAATCAGCAGTAGACATTGGCAACATGATTATTGATGGTTTTATCTTAAGAGACCCAGGAAATTATAAAGACGTAATAGATATTTTAGCTTTAGAAAAAGTAATTTCAAAAGATACTCAAAATCAAATTAATAAAACTGTTGATGTTAGAAAGCAATTTGTTCATTACTATGATGAACTTGATACCGCTGAATTAGTACCACTTTTTGATGAATCGGTGTCTTATTATCAAACATATGTAGATGAAGTTATACAATTTTTAAAGAGTGAAGATGTGCCTGTAACTGCATTTGGCAAAAAAGGAGAATAAGTAATATGAAAAATTATCAAGCTTACCTAATTGATTTAGATGGTACTTTATATAAAGGCGATGAACATATAGATGGTGCATCTCAATTTATATCATATTTAAATCAACACAAAATTCCGCATTTATACGTAACTAATAATTCGACTAAAGACCCGGAAGAAGTAGCTACAAAGCTAAATAAAATGGGCTTAGTTGCACGAGCTGATGAAGTTGTTACATCTGCGTTAGCTACTGCAGAATATATTGCTGAAGAATCCCCAGGAGCAAGTGTCTATATGTTAGGTGGTAGTGGGTTGAAACATGCGTTAACAGACAAAGGGTTAGTAGTTAAAGAAGATGAATTTGTAGATTATGTAGTTATTGGTTTAGATGAAGCCGTTACTTATGAAAAACTATCAACAGCTACTTTAGGAGTGCGTAATGGCGCGAAGTTTATTTCAACGAATCAAGATGTATCGATACCGAAAGAACGTGGCTTTTTACCTGGAAACGGCGCTATTACAAGCGTAGTGACAGTGTCAACTGGCGTTCAACCTATATTCATTGGTAAACCTGAACCAATTATTATGAGAAAAGCACTAGAAATTTTAGGTTTAGAGCGCTCAGAAGTTGCCATGGTTGGAGATTTATATGATACAGATATTATGTCAGGGATCAATGTGAACATTGATACAATTCATGTACAAACAGGTGTGACAACCAAAGAAGAACTTGAACTTAAACCAGTACCTCCGACATACACATTTAAAGATTTAAATGATGTTATCAAAGAACTTCAAAGTTAGGAGTGATTGAATGGAAAAAATTATCGTAAGTAGAAGTATCCCACAACCATTTAAAGATCAATTAGAAGCTATTGGACAAGTTGAAATGTGGGACGAGTCTTTAATACCAATGCCAAGAAATCAATTTTTGGAGGCTATTAAAGATGCAACAGCTTGTTTGATTACTTTAAGTGAAAAAATAGATAGTGAAGTTATCAAAGCTGCGCCAAAGTTGAAAGTGATTGCTAATATGGCAGTTGGTTTTGATAATATAGATGTGCCTCTTGTAAATAGTAAAGGGATAACTGTTACTAATACACCTGATGTATTAACTGAAACGACCGCAGAACTTGGATTTACGTTAATGTTAACAGTAGCTAGACGTATTGTAGAAGCTGAAAAGTATGTTCAAAATGGAGAATGGCAAAGTTGGGGACCATACCTATTTGCAGGGAAAGATTTGTCTAATGCCAATGTAGGTATATATGGCATGGGAGAGATTGGTAAGGCATTTGCAAGAAGGTTAAAAGGTTTTGACACTAAGATAATGTATCATAATAGATCCAGAAATAAAGATACTGAAAAAGCACTTGGTGCATTGTATGTTCCTTTTGACACATTACTTGAACATAGTGATTTTATTATTTGTACTGCACCACTTACAGAAGAAACTAGAAATAAATTTAATGCCCAAGCGTTTGAAAAAATGAAAAATGATGCCATTTTTATTAATATAGGGCGAGGTGCTGTCGTAGATGAAGAAGCACTAGTTTTTGCATTACAAGAAGGGCAAATTGCTGCTTGTGGACTAGATGTTTTACGTGAAGAACCTATCGATATGGCACATCCTCTATTGTCGATGGACAATGCAGTTATTGTGCCACATATTGGAAGTGCATCCGTTACAACTAGAAACCGTATGATTCAATTATGTGTTGATAATATAACATTGGTATTAAACAATCAGTATGCTAAAACACCGGTCAATTTAAAATAAACTTTGTATTTAGATAATGATATACGTGATAAAAATCATTATATACTAATATTAGACAAATAAGGTAAGAACATTATACTTACTTGTAATATTGAAATACACCTCTACTTTGGAAGGAGGTGTATTTTTTATATGAAATTTTAAACCATACTGTTCTTAAAAAATTGTATAAGTGTCAATTTTATTACAAGTCGAGCTCAATTAAACAAATATATAGTAAGTAAAAAATCCTGCCTTTAATGAATAATTTTCAAAAAAACTTATTGTTTTTACGCACTGTTCTGTTTATTTCCAATAATAATATAATCACTCTATTACGCACTTAAAATCCTACAGATGCTAATAACACCATGAAGTTATCACAATGACTGAGCAAGTAATTTTAACATTATTATTTAACAAATCATTACATTATTGTAATGATAATAAATTATGATATTGAATTGTGTTATGCAAAACAAACTAACAATTAACAAAATTTTAGTTTTATAAAACTCTATAAAATATACAATCTAACATTTTTGTTATATATAAAACTGTTAATTCGATTGTCACAACATCATAAAAAATGTATAATAAGTTGGTAAAATGTTAAAGTAGTGTAAATAGCATTACAACAAAAAAACTACTTATGTAATAAAAAGATAATAGTATAAAAAAACAATGGAAATGAAGAGGTGAAAAATGCGTAAAGAAATGGAGAACACGACAAAATATCAAAAAATTAAACCATGGTTATTAACTCTTTTATATTTTGCAATATTTATAGGGCTGTATTTAATTTACGGTTCTGGAGATACGCATAATAACTTTATTTATAATGAATTTTAGTCGAGGAGAATAGTATGAAGGATATTATATATTCATTAAATGAAAATGAAAAAATGTACCCTGAGCAAATAGCGGTTAAGCATAACACTGACGTATTGACGTATCGTGAATTAAATCAGTATGCAAATAGGCTTGCGTATTTAATTAATGATACTAAAAGTCCACTAATTGTATATGGCCATATGTCACCATTTATGATAGTAGGAATGATTGCCAGTATGAAGGCGGGATGTGGTTACGTACCACTCGATATTTCAATGCCTGAAGAGCGTATTAATACTATTATTGAAAAAATTAATCCTGATTATATCTTTAATACAGGTGAAAATTCACTGGATAGTAATGGTAGAGACATCATTAATACAAAATCACTTGAGATAGATAAACGAACGGTTGAATTTGAATCTAAAATTAAAGATCAAGATATTGCGTATACCATTTTTACATCAGGTTCTACAGGAGAGCCTAAAGGTGTGCAAATTAGATATGAAAGTCTTAACGAATTTACGAACTGGATGGTAGATTTGAATAAAATAGGTGAGAATCAACAATGGCTAAATCAAGCGCCATTTTCATTTGATTTATCTGTAATGGCAATTTATCCATGTTTAGCTACTGCAGGAACATTAAATTTAGTAGATAAGACAATGATTAATAAGCCTAAATTATTAAATGATATGTTAGAGCAATCCAAAATAAACGTTTGGGTGTCTACACCATCATTTATGGAAATGTGCTTAATGTTACCTAATTTAACTGAAGAACGTTATGAAAGCTTAAAAGAATTCTTCTTTTGTGGTGAAATTTTACCGCATAAAACTGCTAAGATGTTGTTACAACGTTTTCCATCTGCATATGTTTATAATACATACGGGCCTACAGAAGCGACAGTTGCAGTTACAAGTATCTTAATTACTGAAGCAGTTATTAATCAATATAATCCATTACCAGTAGGGAAAGTGAGACCGGGAACGCAATTATCATTAGCTGAAAATGAAGAATTAATCATTTCCGGACAATGCGTAAGTGAAGGTTATGTGAAAGATGAGCAACGTTCTAACGCAGTGTTTAAAGATATAAATGATCGCAGATCTTATTTTACTGGTGATAAAGCAACCGTTCAAGATGACTTATGGTTTATCACTGGACGTATAGATTTTCAAGTGAAACTAAATGGATACCGTATGGAGCTAGAAGAAATAGAATTTCATTTAAGACAGGTAGATATAGTTAAAGAAGCAATTGTTGTACCAGTATACAGAAATAATAAAGTAACGCAATTACAAGGTGTTGTAGTGTTAAATGACTTAAACAATGTTAAAGATGAACAAACATTGATACACGATATTAAACAAGAACTTAAACAAGCGATGCCAGAATATATGATCCCAAGAAAGATTATATTTAAAGAACAATTTCCTTTAACAATAAATGGGAAATTAGATCGTAAGCAGATTGCCGAGGATGTATTAGCATGATTCCATATGGCACATTTACGTTCTTTCTTATAGCATTTATAGTCTTAATTCCGGTAATTATATTAGGTTTAGCCGGAAAGAGAAGCCGTATTTATAATGGTATAAGTACAGCTATTATGATTGTGCTCATTTTTTCTTCAGATAAACATAATTTATTTGGCCAAGCATATTTAAGTGTTCAACTTATAAACTTTGTTTTATATCTATTATGGCAAGTAGTAATTATTATGTTTTATTGGAAATCACGTTCAAAAAACAACTCATTTATAAAGTTTTTCACAGTAATTGCTTTATCGATATTGCCACTTGTAGTGGTGAAAGTAATGCAAAGTTCGTGGTTTGGTGCTGCACAATTAAAGCTCCATGAAAATAAGGTAATTGAATTTATAGGCTTCTTAGGTATTTCTTATGTTACTTTCAAAAGTGTTCAATTATTAATGGAAATTCGTGATGGTTCAATAAAAGAAGTGAAAGCTACTAAAGTATTTCAATTCATTTCGTTTTTCCCGACAATTTCATCTGGTCCAATTGACCGCTACAAACGTTTTGTTAAGGATGAAAGCAAAATACAAAGTAGTGAAAATTATCAAATATCATTAAATAAAGCAATACATTTCATCATGCTAGGTTTTTTGTATAAATACATTATTGCTTATTTAATACAAGTTTATGCGATTAATCCATTAATGTTAGATTTTTCAAATTTCACTGCTAAATGGTTATATATGTATGCATATAGTTTGTATCTCTTCTTTGATTTCGCTGGTTATTCATTATTTGCGATGGCATTTAGCTATATATATGGCATACAGACGCCACAAAACTTTAAACAACCGTTTAAAGCAAAGAATATCAAAGATTTTTGGAATAGATGGCATATGTCTTTATCTTTCTGGTTCAGAGATTGTATCTATATGAGATCTTTATTTTTTATGTCGAAAAAACGCTTATTAAAAAATCAATTTACAATGTCTAATATTGCTTTCTCATTAAACTTCTTAATTATGGGTATTTGGCATGGCATTGAAGTTCATTATATTTTGTATGGTTTATATCACGCAGTTTTATTTATTGGTTATGGTTATTATGAAAAATGGCGAAAAAATCATCCGCCAAGATTGTCTAACAAATACACATCAATGTTAAGTATTATCGTTACATTCCATTTTGTAACGTTTGGTTTTCTTATCTTTTCTGGGAAACTGTTTTAATTATGAGGAGGAATTATTATGGAATTTAGAGAACAAGTATTAGATTTATTAACTGAAGTTGCTGAAAATAATGTCGTTAAGGAGAATCCAGATGTAGAACTTTTTGAAGAGGGGATTATTGATTCTTTTCAAACGGTAGGTCTTTTGCTAGAGATTCAAAATAAATTAGATATTGAAGTATCGATTATGGATTTTGATAGAGATGAATGGGCGACACCTAACAAGATTGTAGCGGTATTAGAAGAATTACGATGAAATTAAAACCGTTTATACCTATTATTTTAAGTCTTGTATTGTTTGGAATTTTCTTAGTGTTGCCAGCAAGTTGGTTCACTGGGTTAATTAATTCTAAGACAATAGCTACGCAAAGTGTTGCTCTAACAGATCAAGTATTAAAAGGAACTTTAGTGCAGGATAAAATGTATCAGTCTGATGCGTATTATCCGATATATGGATCTAGTGAATTAGAAAAAGACGACCCATTTAATCCAGCAATTTTATTGAATAACCGAAATCAAGTTAGTAAGAAACCCTTCTTAATAGGTACTGGTGGTTCAACAGATTTAGTAAACGCTGTGGAATTAGGTTCACAATATGGGAATTTAAAAGGTAAAAAAATGGCATTTATCGTTTCACCACAGTGGTTTACTAAAAATGGCTTAACGCAAGATAATTTTAAGGCGCGTATTTCAAAAGTACAACTCAATCAGTTGTTTAATCAAGAACAATTAAGTCCAGAACTTAAACAACGCTATGCCAAACGATTATTACAATTTAAAGATGTGGAGAACCGCTCATATTTAGAAAAAGTTGCACAAGGGAAAACACAAGAAGATAAAAGTTATCTTTCAAATTTTAAAGATGAGCAATTGAAGAAAATTGAAGCTATTAAAGCTGTGTACCCATTGAGAAAATCACCTGTGTCACATGTCGATCCTGTTACTTCAAAAAATGATTCCTGGGATGATGTTATGAAGGAAGCGGAAATCTATGGCGCGAAACATACAAAAACAAATGAATTTGGTATTCGAGATGAATATTGGGATTTAATAAAGAAGCATAAACGAAAAATTAATAGAAATCATGAATTTAGGGAAAATTCACCTGAATTCAAAGATTTAGAGTTACTTGTAGATACATTACGAGAAGCTGGCGCGGATGTTGACTATATTATTATACCTTCTAACGGTAAGTGGTATGATCACATTGGTATTGATAAAGATAGACGTCAGAATATATATAAAAAAATTGATAAAACAATAGTGGATCATGGTGGACAGACATATGATATGTCAGATAAAGATTATGAACCGTATGTAGTAAGTGATGCAGTACATATTGGCTGGAAAGGCTGGGTATACATCACTAAAAATATCAATGAGCATATGCATCAAAAATAAAATACAAAAATAAAATTCCTTTCATCAACTACACGTGTTAGTGAGGTGTTGAAAGGATTTTTTGCATAAAAAATAGGAACAGTACAATGAAAACAATTATATTGAAAGATCATTGTACTGTTCCTTATGAAAGTGTTCGAAAGGAACTAAATTTTCTGATGTTATATTATATAAAGCTTCTATCACTTAGAATACTTGTTCTACTTCGATTACTCCTGGTACTTCTTCGTGTAAAGCACGTTCGATACCTGCTTTTAATGTGATTGTTGAACTTGGGCATGTACCACAAGCACCATGTAATTGTAATTTAACAATTCCGTCTTCTACGTCAACAAGGGAACAGTCACCACCATCACGCAGTAAGAAGGGACGTAATTTTTCGATGACTTCCGCTACTTGATCAAACATTGTTACGTTTTCAGTTGGCATGGAAATGCCTCCTTTCAAGTATATTATTTCATTTTCTACTTATCTTTTTATTATAATAGAAATGTAACGAAAAATCTATAATTCAAGATAAAAGGGGAAAGATATATGGACAAAATAAGTGTTGTTGTTTATGGGGCTGATGTTGTTTGTGCAAGTTGTGTCAATGCACCGACATCTCGTAATACGTTTGACTGGTTGCAGCCATTATTGCATAGAAAGTATCCAGATAAACAATTTGAATTTACGTATATTGATATTGAAAAAGATACCGAAAATTTATCAGATCATGATCAACAATTTATTGAGCGTATTCAAGATGACGAACTCTTTTATCCACTCGTAACTATGAATGACGAGTATGTATCTGATGGATATGTACAATTAAAGGATATAACTCGCTTTTTAGATAATCATTAAATCAAGTTATTCAATCAAAAAGATATTTAAGTTATGACTATTAATCATATAATAATCACGGTTCTAAAATTTTGTTGTTAAAATAAACCCAGGCGACACCATTAACAAATGATGGTGCCGCCTGGGTTTATAAGTATGAAAACAGACTTTCAATAAACTTAACTTATTTAGTTTATATTTACTAAAGTCATTAATTAACCGTTATGATATTTATACATCCAAAGTACACCGGATTTTAAAATGGAAGCTAAGCGACCTGTAACGGTACGATCCATAATATAAGCAAATCCTTTTTTATCTCCTAGAGAACCGAGGAAACCTTGTATTTTGATTTCTGGCATTTTTTCAGGTAGTGGTTTACCTTGCCATTGTAATTTCATAACATCCGCAATTTGATCGCCTTGGGCTTCAGCTAGTTGAGCACTTGGCGCATGTGGCAAGTCTGCACAGTCACCTACGACATAAACGTTTTTGTAAGTTGGGACTTGGTGATATTGGTTTAAAATCACACGACCGCTTTTACTAATGTCTATAGGTAAATTTCTTACTAATTCTACTGGTTGAATTCCAGCAGTCCAGACAATTAAATCCACATCTTCAGGTACGTCATTATTATAAATACGACCTGGTTCCACGCGATTAATATCAGAATTAGGAACAACTGTTACATCATGTTCGTTGAACCATTTTTCAATATACTTACTAAGTTTTTCAGGGAAACGACATAAAATACGTTCGCCTCTATCATAAAGGAAGATTTGAAGGTCTTTACGACTTTCTCTTAATTCACTAGCTAATTCAATACCACTTAAACCGGCACCGACAATACCTACTTTGGCACCATTTGGTAGTTCGCTTAAATGGTGGAAAGTTTCACGTGATTTAGAAAGTGTTTGAATACTATGCGTGTATTCTTCTGCACCAGGAACATTATGATACTTATCTTCACAGCCTAAACCAATAACTAATTCATCATAGTCTACTTTTGTGTTACCAACAGAAACAATTTGATCTTCTAAATTAATATCATTGATTTCTCCATAGACATTATTGATTCTATCTGAATCAGGAAAATTCATACGAATATCTTTATCTGATTTTGTACCAGCTGCTAATTCATAAAATTCTGGTTTTAAACCATGATAAGGCATACGATCTATTAATGTAATCGTATAGTTTTCAGGCAATGCAGATGGTAAGATATGTGACATAATACGCATATTTCCATAACCGCCACCTAATAATACTAAGTTTTTCATTTGTGATACCCCTCTAGTAAAAATTGTATTGAGCATAAACATACAATTACTTACTTTTATAGTAGGTAATTGAACTTGTTATCTCGTCAATGTAAGTTATTAAATATAATGTGGTTAAATCATATTTCGTCCTGCATCGATATACCAATTTTCTATAATCAGCTTACTTATATTTATTATATGCTTTTTTATTTGTTACTACAAATAAAGAAGACAAATTGTAATTATTAAAAATATATGTTTTATTTTAATGGACATTATTGCCTACAACTCTATTGTATTCTGAAAGTGAAGTGCATATTATTTCTATTATTTATCAAGTGATAATTTATAAGCTAGTATGTAGAAATAACAATAACCTTTTTGTTATAATTGCTTAACTGATATTTTATGAGAGGGTGTATTATGAATCCAATAATCGAGTTCTGCATTTCGAATTTAGCGAAGGGTGGAGATTATGTATATAATCAGCTTGAAAATGACCCAGATGTAGACGTCTTAGAATACGGTTGTTTACAAAATTGTGGCATATGTTCTAGTGGGTTGTATGCATTAGTGAATGGTGATATCGTTGAAGGTGATTCGCCAGATGATTTATTACAAAAAATTTACGCACATATAGAAGAAACATGGATTTTTTAGGGAGGTAAAAATAATGGCTATTATTGAAATGACTGAAGCTGCTGCATACGAAGTTAAAGATATGTTACAGCAAAATGATATGGCAGATGGTTATTTAAAAGTTAAGGTAAACGGCGGTGGTTGTACTGGTTTAACTTATGGTATGTCTGCTGAAGCTGAACCTGCTGAAAATGATGAAATCTTTGAGTTTCATGGTTTAAAAGTTTTAATAGATAAATACGATAAACCAGTTTTAGATGGCACAACGATTGATTTTAAACAATCATTAATGGGCGGTGGCTTCCAAATAGACAACCCTAATGCAAT
The DNA here is from genome assembly GCF_043107035.1 of Staphylococcus sp. 231237_7MaSpsaltlick. NCBI lineage: Bacteria > Bacillati > Bacillota > Bacilli > Caryophanales > Staphylococcaceae > Staphylococcus > Staphylococcus sp. 231237_7MaSpsaltlick. The sequence continues at coordinate 25,843 of NZ_JBICNX010000027.1, read as the reverse complement.
TGCTTCATGCGGTTGTGGTAGTTCATTTAGAACTGCAAAAGTTGCTGGATCACCAGAAGATTGCTAAATTATAATATTTAAATGTAAAGGCTATAGTTCACTTAAAATAAGTGTAAACTATAGTCTTTTAATCGTTTATGTGAAATAATAAACAATATGGTCGTTGGTGCTTGAAAATCAGCAGTAAAAACTATAAAATTAGTATTGGATGAAAAATGTCTTTTTTGTGAATTACTATATTGTGAATGGGGTATAGAAAAAGACTATAGCAACAAAAAAATTAAGAAAGCTTAGGTGAATGAAATGGCTCAAGATCGTAAGAAAGTATTAGTTCTAGGCGCTGGTTATGCCGGTTTACAAACTATTACAAAATTACAAAAGCAAATTTCAGCAGATGAAGCTGAAATTACATTAATTAATAAAAATGATTACCACTACGAAGCAACGTGGTTACACGAGGCTTCAGCGGGTACTCTTAGCTATGAAGATTTACTATATCCAGTTGAAAGTGTTGTAGACAAAAACAAAGTTAACTTTGTTAAGGCAGAAGTTACTAAAATTGATCGCAACGCGAAAAAAGTTGAAACAGATGCTGGAATCTTTGACTTTGATATCTTAGTTGTAGGTTTAGGTTTTGAAAGTGAAACATTTGGTATCAAAGGTATGAAAGATCATGCTTTCCAAATTGAAAACATATTAACTGCTCGTCAATTATCTCGTCATATCGAAGATAAATTTGCTAACTATGCGTCTTCAAAACAAAAAAATGATAAAGATTTAGCAATCATTGTTGGTGGCGCTGGATTTACAGGTGTTGAATTCTTAGGTGAATTAACTGATAGAATTCCAGAATTATGTAATAAATATGGTGTTGAGCAAAGCAAAGTGAAAATCACTTGCGTTGAAGCTGCACCTAAAATGTTACCAATGTTCTCTGACGAATTAGTTAACTACGCGGTAAGTTACTTAGAAGATAAAGGGGTAGAATTCAAAATTGGTACACCAATTGTTGCAGCTAACGAAAAAGGTTTTGTGGTAAAAGTTAACGATAAAGAAGAACAATTAGAAGCTAATACAGTTGTATGGGCGGCTGGTGTTCGTGGTAGTAAATTGATGGAAGAATCATTCGAAGGCGTAAAACGTGGACGTATTGTAACTAAACAAGATTTAACTATCGAAGGTTATGACGATATCTTTGTTATTGGTGACTGTTCTGCATTTATCCCTTCTGGAGAAGAACGTCCATTACCAACAACAGCACAAATCGCTATGCAACAAGGTGAACACACTGCTAAAAACATTAAAAATGTTTTAGAAGGTCAACCAACTCAAGAATTTGATTACGTTGATCGTGGTACTGTATGTTCATTAGGTGCACATGATGGTGTTGGTGTTGTTTATGGTAAAGATATCCAAGGTAAAAAAGCAGCATTCATGAAGAAAGTTATTGATACACGTGCAGTATTTAAACTTGGCGGTATCGGTTTAGCATTCAAAAAAGGTAAATTTTAATATATAATTTAATTATGTAATTCATACACTTAACAGTGATGAAAAATTTTAAAGGAGCGGGATAGAAAAACATATTCTATAATGATTTCACTGTCCCGCCAATACTTAGATGATAAGGGGACAAGGAGTAAGATATTTTATTCCGGTCACTATTGTCTAAACATACCTGAGGCCGAGACATGGTTTATGTCCGGCCTTTTTTGTTAAACTTTTCGAGGGTATCATATTAAAATGTATTAAAAGCACTTAAAACTAATAAAGGAGAGATGTTCTATGTTAGTTAAGCATAAAAATAGCAATGAAATAGCAACAAACACGTTAATTATTGGTTTGCCTGAACATTTAAATCAACTAGGGGACATCATTATTAACGGAGACAATATCAATGAGCAATTAAAGCTATTAAAACAAAATCAAATTGTCAGTACAAATGTTGGTACAGTTTCTAGTACAATGCTTACAATTCGTGACGAATACACAAAACTAATCACTGTCGGTATAGGTAATGTTAAAATAGCGACATATAGTGATTATTTGAAAGCGTTTGGCAACCTGTTTCAATATTTACAACAATATCGTATTACACAAGCCTCATTCATATTAGAAACATTTAACACACAAGCTTTATCTAGGAAGATGGTTGCAGAGATATTAGGGCAACAAAGTAATCGTGCGATTTATCAATTTGATAATTATAAAACAGATAAACTTGCGCCTTATGAACTAACATTAGATATACATACAAACGATGATGACATACTGAAATCTATTGATGAAGGTCAAATCATTGGTAGTTCAATAAACTTAGCACGTGATTATAGCAATATTCCACCAAACATTTTGACGCCTGAGTATTATGCACACTCTATTTACGATCATTTTAAAGAGACAGAAGTAGATGTTGATATTAAAGATCATGAGACGTTACAAAATGAAGGATTTGGTCTAATCCATGCAGTAGGTAAAGGTTCTAAACATGGGGCAAGAGTCATTACATTAACATATAATGGTGGGGAAACAGATGAAGCGCCTATTGCCTTAGTAGGTAAAGGTATTACTTATGATTCAGGTGGTTATTCTATAAAAGGAAAAGTAGGCATGCAAACGATGAAATACGATATGTGTGGCTCTGCTAACGTCGTAGGAATGATAGAAGTTGCTCGCAAACTTAAATTGAAAATAAATATTGTCGGTGTTATTGCTGCAGCAGAAAATATGATAAATGAAGCTGCAATGAAACCTGATGATGTATATACCGCTTTAAGTGGTGAATCGGTTGAAGTATTAAATACAGATGCAGAAGGCCGCTTAGTACTAGGTGATGCAGTATTCTACGCAAATCAATTCCAACCACAAGTGATTTTAGATTTTGCAACATTAACAGGTGCAGCCATTGTAGCTTTAGGAGATGACAAGGCTGCTGTATTTAGTCAAAATGCAACAAAGCACTTACAAACAATACTTAAGTATGCACAGACTAAAGATGAATTTGTATTTGAATTACCTATGACAACGACTGAACGTAACTTAATTAAAAATAGTGATGTTGCAGACTTAGTTAATCATACTAATGGCCAAGGGAAAGCTTTATTTGCAGCAACTTTTATTAATCATTTTGCAGGAGAAACACCTCATATGCATTTTGACATAGCTGGCCCCGCAACTACCAATAAAAATACGTATAAAGGCCCAAAAGGTCCAACAGGATACTTAATTCCAACTATAGTAGAATGGTTACGTAATTTAAAATAATTATGAAAATGTTAACACAAATATTTTTTAGAGTGGAAGTAAGAAATCAATATTACAAAGTTGATTTCTTACTTCCGCTTTTTTGAGTTTTCAAGTCACAAATAGTGATAAAATGAAAGTGCTATAAATCGTGCGTTTATTAGTGTTTAGAGTTATAAAAATTAAATATCTACAATTTTAAAAAGAAAAATATGAGATGCATGGACAAATTATTTGTGGTGTTTGACAAGTGCTCATGTTATTGATATTATAGTTCTCATAATGCTTTAGTTCGATAACGTGGTAAAGGAGTTGTGCTTTGTGATAAATGCAGTAGTAATAGCAGTGGTACTGATGATTATTTTATGTTTATGTAGATTAAATGTAGTGATCAGTTTGTTTATCAGTGCCTTAGTAGGTGGATTAATTGCAGGTATGAGTGTTTCAGATATCGTGTCTGTTTTTGGTAAGAATATTGTAGATGGTGCAGAAGTAGCACTAAGTTATGCATTGCTTGGTGGTTTTGCAGCGCTTATTTCTTATAGTGGAATTACCGATTATTTAGTGAATAAAATTATAAATGGTATCCATGCTGAAAATAGCAAGATGTCACCTATTAAAGTGAAAGTAATAATCATATTAGCTTTATTAGTGATGAGTATTATGAGTCAGAACTTAATACCAGTCCATATTGCGTTTATTCCTATTGTAATACCACCGTTAATTAGTTTGTTTAATGAACTAAATATAGACAGAAGACAGATAGCAATTATTATAGGATTTGGTTTATGTTGGCCTTATGTCTTATTACCTTTTGGTTTTGGTCAAATATTTCACCAAATTATTCAGAATGGTTTTACCAAAGCAAATCACCCAATTGAAATGGACATGATTTGGAAAGCGATGATTATACCTTCATTAGGTTATGTATTTGGATTGATTGCTGGTATTTTTTATTATAGAAAGCCAAGAAAATACATACAGCATGAAGAAGCGAAAGATAATAGTCAAATAGAAATTAAACCATACGTGCTTGTAGTTACTATTATTTCAATTATAGCTACATTCTTAGTGCAATTACTAACGGATTCTATGATTTTTGGTGCGTTAGCAGGTGTGCTTGTATTCTTTATTTCAAGAGCTTATAAATGGACAGAATTAGATAAACAATTTGTTGAAGGTATAAAAATTATGTCTTTTATTGGTGTAGTTATTTTATCTGCTAACGGCTTTGCGGGAGTAATGAATGAAACAGGTGACATTAATAGACTTGTAGAGGGGTTAAGTGGAGTTATAGGTAATAATAAACTAGTAAGCATTATAGTGATGTACATTATTGGTTTAGTAGTTACATTAGGTATTGGTTCATCGTTTGCTACAATTCCAATCATCGCCACGTTATTTGTGCCATTAGGAGAATCGTTAGGATTAAGCACAATGGCATTAATTGCTTTAATAGGTACAGCCAGTGCATTAGGGGATTCAGGTTCGCCAGCAAGTGATTCTACTCTTGGTCCTACTGCAGGCTTGGATGTTGATGGACAACATGACCACATTAGAGATACTTGTATACCTAACTTCCTATTTTACAATATTCCATTAATTATTTTTGGAACAATTGCTGCTATGGTACTATAAAAGGTATATAAAGAAAATGAGGTGACACAATGGCTAATATGTTAGACGCGTTAGATATTAAAGTTGTGAAACAAGAACGTGGTTTAATGGTGATGTCAATGCCTGTGACTGATAAAGTAAAACAGCCATTTGGCTATCTGCATGGAGGTGCGAGTCTAGCACTTGGTGAAACGGCATGTTCGATGGGAGCTGCTTATTTAATTGATACTGAACAGTATGTACCACTTGGTTTAGAAATGAATGGTAACCATATAGGTTCAACTACAGAAGGAACTATATATGCAACTGCTACAATTATTCATGAAGGAAAAACAACACAGGTATGGTCTATTGATATTAAAGATGATAAAGATAGATTAATTTGTGTAATGCGAGGAACTATTGCTATAAAACCATTAAAACGTTAATCCATAACAATAAAGGCAAGAATCATCTGTTGAGACGATTCTTGCCTTTATTTTTGTCTTATTAGCAGTGACATCTTTAATTATAATGAAATGCTTTATCTAGAATAGAAAGATAAAAAATTCGTTATTGTGTTTATACTTTATTGTCCTATGCTTTGTTTGGTATTTAAGGACTCACAATTATAATAATACTGCTGTGATTTGTTGTACTGTTTGTATTCAAAAGCTTCACCAATTCTTAATGAGGCTTCACGTCCTCCCATAATATTGCGTGCAAATGGCCCAAGCTCCAAATCAGCCAATCCACCGCTTACATAAAGATTAGGGAGCCATTCTAAAGATGGAGTGATAGAAGGCAGTCCACAAGCGCTTACTGGCGCTTGGTTTTCTATTATTAATTGCTGGATTAAAGGTTGTTGCATAATCGATTCTTTAAAGCCTGTAGCTAATAATATACGGTCGTAATGTATACAACACGTGTCAGTGCAAATATGGTGATTAACTATATCTGTTATTTCGTTGATATGTACTTTAAGACGACCGTCTTTAATATACTTTTTAAGTCTTAATTCTAGTTCTTTTGGCATAGATCCTTTATGTCTCTCATTTTTAATAGTGTTTAAACGATCAATAGAGGATTGCATAGCACTAAATTTTTTCATATTTTTAGGCCCTAACCATCAAGGATCTGCATCAAAGTCATGGACATCTATAGTTTTATTCATCCATAAATGAATCTGGTTATTACTGTTTTCCTTTAAAAGCCTTAAAGTGAGATGGGCTGCAGAAATACCGCTACCAACGACATGCGATGTACTTGTATAACTATTTTGTTCATTTTCAAAAATGTGAGAAATGTCAGGTTGATTTTGAAATAGTTTAGGAACATATATTTCATGATTACAACCAAATGCAACTACTACATGGTCTGAACTAATCCAGCTTTGATTGTTCAATTGCATGTGCCATTGTTGTTTACTTTTCTTAATGTCATTGACATATCCTTGAATATGACATGAATTTAAATGATATAAGTGAATTAAATCATGTGTATGGTTCATAAACATATTTCGGTTAGGTCGTTTGTATTGTCCATATGCAGCGTTAGTATAATGCATTTTTTTAGCATATTGATTTAAATGAAAAGGGTTAGGGTGCACATGGTGTACACATGGTGAACGTAAATAGGGCATATCAATACGTTGTGAAAAATTATCAAATTGAGCACATAAATTAGGGTTTGGGTCAATAATTGATAATTGTGATGCCTTTAAACCTAAAGATCTTAATTTAATAGCGATAGTTACTGCATGTAATCCACCACCAATAATAGTCCATGTTGTCATAAAAACACTCCTGTTTATATTAAATCGTAATTATTACGATTTAATATATCATGTAATGTTCTTTATAACAACTGATTTTGCAAATAAATTATGAGTGGGAAAGAAACATGAAATACTTAATAAGCAAAAAATGTGGGAGAGACATGGTTCATGTCTCTCCCACAAGTGTTTTATACACATTATTAGGAAAATAGGAAATATGTTTAATCAAATCCCAATTTACTACTTTTATAATTTTGTATCTTTTAAATCTTCTTTAATTTCATCATGCTTCGTTCTTTCAGAAGCAGGTGTTTGTAAATTATAAGCTGATTTGATAATTAGATGGCTTGCTAACGGTCCAGTTATTAAAATAAACAAAATACCCACAAGTAATTGCATATTTACATAACCTTCACGACCAATAAAGTATAAAAAGACGCCACTAATTAATAGCATTGAACCTAGTGTTGCTGCTTTTCCTGCTGCGTGCGCTCTGGCGTATACATCGTCTAAACGTAATAGGCCAATCGCGGCTAGGGCACTAATAAGTGAGCCCAATATGACTAAGATAAGTGCAATACTAATGACGATCGTCGTTATCATTTTCAATCACCTTACCTTTATCCATATATTTTGCAAACACTGCTGTACCAAGAAAAGCTAAAATACCTATTAATAAAATGGCTACAATCATATATTTTGTACCTAAGAAAATACTAAATAAAGCAACAATAGCCATAAGTTGAATGCCCATGGCGTCAAGTGCAACGACCCTATCAGCGAGAGAAGGGCCGATAATTACACGAACAAGCATACCTAACATTGATAAAGCAACAATAACCAACGCAATAATCAATATAATGTTATAGTCCATTAATTTTCGCCTACCTCTCTGACCACTTTTTCAAGGGATGTTTTTATACTTTCTATTTCTTCTTCTTTAGTAGTGAAATCGATACTGTGTATATATATTTTAGTACGGTCGTCACTAATACCTAGCACAATTGTACCTGGTGTTAGTGTGATTAAATTAGATAATAATGCGATTTGCCAGTCATTTTTTAAATCTGTATGGTACGTAAAGAATGCTGGTTCGTTATCAATTTTTGGCTTAATAACAATACGAATAACATCTATATTTGCTTTTACTAATTCAATTAAAAATACTAAGAACAGTTTTATAATTTTATAGACAGTGATGATATAGAATCTACCTGGTAATACACCACGCATTAAGTAAACTAATAAAAGTGCGAATAAGTAACCTAAAATAAAGTTATTAAATGTATAACTGCCAGTGACAAATAACCAAAATACAGAAAGCATCAAATTCACTAATATTTGAACTGCCATATTACTTACCTCCCAATACTGCGTCCCTATAGACACTAGGATTGTAGAATGTCTCAGCAGCATCTTTAATAATTGGTTGTAACCAATCTGCAGAAAGTCCGAAAGCAACTGAGATAACGACTGAAATGATTGCTATTGTTAGTATCCCTTTATACTGCAGCTTAGGATTTACTTGGTAACCTTCAGATTTTCCGAAAAAGCCTAATAAGAAAATACGAATAACAGAATAAAGTACTACTAAACTTGAAAGTAAGACAACGATACCACTTAGGTAAAATCCTTTTTCAAATGTAGCTTGTACAATATAAAACTTACCATAAAAACCACTAAGTGGCGGGATGCCTGCTAAACTTAATGCAGCAATAAAGAACGTCCATCCTAAAACTGGGTAATCTTTAATCAGTCCACCATATTTACGCAAATCATGTGTTTTAGTAATTTTATACATAACACCAATTAGGAAAAATAGGGCAGCTTTTACTAACATATCATGTAGCGTGTAATAAATCGCACCCATCATACCTGCTTGATTCATCATCGCTATACCAACTAGGATAACGCCTACAGCAATTACGATGTTATAAAGTATGATTTTTTTAGTATCGAAATAGCTGACTGCACCGACACACCCGAAAATAATCGTAAGTAACGCCAAGAATAATATTGTATAAAACGAGAAATCAGATGAATCATTAAAGAATAGGCTAGCTGTTCTTGCAATGGCATACACGCCTACTTTTGTTAATAAAGCACCAAAGAATGCAATAATTGCAATCGGTGGGGCATAGTATGCACCTGGCAACCAAATGTACATTGGGAATGCACCAGCTTTAGTTGCGAAAACAAAGATAAACATAATAAATATGATTGTTATTATGCCACTATCTTCAGCAGGTAATTGACTGATCTTTTCGCTAATATCAGCTAAATTCAAAGTGCCAACTACAGAGTAGAGCATAGCTACGGCTATAACAAAGAACGCTGATGAAGTTACGTTGATAAGTACATATTTAATGGTTTCGCTTAATTGTATTTTAGTCCCACCTATAACTAACAAAATATAAGAAGATAATAGGAAGACTTCAAAGAATACAAATAAGTTGAAAATATCTCCAGTAATAAATGACCCGATTATACCTGTAACCATAAACATTACTGCGAAATAATAGTAGTATGTTTCGCGCTCGATGCCTACGGATTGATAGGAATAAAGGATGATTAACATCGTTATAATTAAGCTGGTGATGACGAGTAAAGCGCTAAATATATCGAGAACAAAGACAATACTATAAGGCGCGTCCCATGAACCTAATTCTAATGTGATTGGACCATCTTTAAGTACATTTTGGAAATTAATAATTGCAAAGATTAATGTGATAGCTGTACCAGATAAGGCAACGTAGCGCTTTATCCTAGGGCGCTTACCAATGAATATGAGTGCGATAATAGTAATCATTGGTATGACGAGTAATGAAATAATGAGATTACTCTCTATCATTGTCTAGCACTCCTTTCATACTTTCTACGTTGTCTGTGCCTAATTCTTTATAACTTCTAAAAGCTAACACTAAGAAAAATGCTGTTACAGAAAACGAAATTACTATAGCTGTAAGTATTAGTGCCTGTGGAATTGGATCTACATATGAAGTGATTCCTTTTTCATAAATAGGCACTTCACCTTTTTTAAGACCACCCATAGTAATTAAAAATAAATTGGCTGTATGAGTTTGTAAAGTAGTCCCAATAATAATGCGTATCAAACTTTTAGAAAGAATGAGATAGACGCTCATTGCAGTGAGAATACCACAAACAAAAATCATAACTATTTCCATTACTCATTCTCTCCAATCGCTAATATTATAGTCATTATTGTACCTACAACAGCGCATAATACGCCTAAATCAAAAAATGTAGCAGTATGCATTTCCATTGGTTTTAAAATTACTAATGGAATTTCAAATGGTGTATGCGTGAAAAAGTTTTTATGATAAAACCAACTCGCAATCGGCGTAGCTAGACAAAAGAAAAAGCCAATACCGATTAATTTTTTAAAGTCCCAAGGGAAAATTTTGCGCATCGTTTTTATATCAAAAGCTACTGTAATAATCACGAGTGCACTAGAAAGTAATAAACCTCCTACGAAACCACCACCTGGCGTATAATGTCCAGCTAAGAATAAATATAAACCAAACATCACGATGAGAAAGAAGATAACAACAGCTGAATATTGAAAGATTAAATTATTTTTCTGTCTGTTCAACGTTTTTACCTCCTTCATCATTTTTATTGTTATTTGTACGTAATTTAATCATTGTATAAACACCTAAACCAGCAATACCAAGTACCGCAGATTCAAATAACGTATCGGTACCACGGAAGTCAACAAGAATAACGTTAACCATGTTGGTACCATGAGCTAAGTCATAAACATTGGATTTGTAAAATTCAGCGATAGAGCCGAAATGTCTATTACCATAAGCAATTAAACCAAGCACCGTAACGACAATACCTGCACCGACTGCAATAACAATATTTACTAATTTAAAAGAACGTGATTCTTTATGTCTGTTTAAATTAGGTAAATGATAGAAACATAATAAGAATAATGCTGTTGAGATAGATTCAACTACAAATTGTGTAAGGGCTAAATCTGGTGCACTAAAGAAAATGAAGAATATGGCAACAGAATAACCTACAGCACTTGCCATGATAATACTAAATAATCTAGATTTAGCAAATATAATCATAGAAGCAGCAGTGATAATTAATACTACAATGATTAATTCAAATGGACGTACTTCACTTACATCTTTAAAGTCGATATTAAACGGAGTAACTAAAAGTGTTACTAACGTAATTACTATTAATGAAGCAAATATAATGATTAAGTTATTCCGCGTAAAACCAGTTACATAAGCGTCAGTAAATTTACCTGAATAACCTGGCGTAACTTCGCCAAATTTGTCATACCAGTAATTTAATGTGAGCTTGGTAGGTTGTAAATGCAATAAACGAATCCAATATCCAAAAGTTAAAATGAGCAAAATACCTACAACATAAATACCTATTGTAGAGAAAAATGCTGGTGTAAAGCCATGGAACATATGAAATTCTGCTGTTGTACCTGTAGTTTGGCTAATTGCACTTACTGCTGGTTCAATAATTGAGCCAGTTAATATTGATGGGAAGAAACCAAATACAATAACTAAAATAGCTAAAATCGCTGGTGAAATAAGCATAAGTATAGACACTTCATGAGCTTTTTTAGGTAATTCATGAGCTTTGTGACTACCTAAAAAGATTTGACCAATAAATCTGACAGAATAAACAAATGTAAATACACTACCGATAATTGCGATTATCGGTATTAATATGCCAAGCGTATTTAAACTAAACATATTAACGTTTGTAATTTCAATCATGCTTTCTAAAAATGACTCTTTAGATAAAAAACCATTAAATGGCGGTATACCAGCCATACTTAATGAAGTAATGATTGTAATCGTAAACGAGATAGGCATGATAGTTAATAAACCGCCTAATTTATTTACATCACGTGTACCTGTAGAGTGGTCGATTGCACCAGTCACCATAAATAATGCACCTTTAAAAGTTGCATGGTTAATTAAATGGAAAACAGCAGCAGTAAATGCAGCAATATAAAGTTGGCTTTCAGAACCTTCAAAATGGTAGCTAACTGCTCCGATACCTAGCATAGACATAATCATACCTAATTGTGAAACTGTAGAAAATGCTAAGATACCTTTTAAATCTTGCTGTTTTGTAGCATTAAACGATGCCCATAATAACGTAATTAGACCGATCAAAGTTACCGACCAAATCCATCCTTGTGAAACAGCAAAAATTGGCGTTACTCGTGCAACTAAATAAAGACCAGCTTTAACCATTGTTGCTGAGTGTAAGTAAGCACTTACTGGTGTTGGTGCTTCCATAGCATCTGGTAACCATATGTAAAATGGAAATTGCGCCGATTTGGTAATAGCCCCAATTAAAACTAAAATCATTGAAAGAATAAAGAATGGGCTAGTTTGAATTTCAGAAACATTTTGAATCAATTCTTGAATACTTGTTGTCCCGCCAGCTATGGAAAGCAAGATAATGCCACCTAAAAGAGACAATCCTCCAAACACTGTAACGAGCATGGATTTTTGAGCTCCATATATAGATGCTTGCTTATCACGCCAAAATGAGATGAGCAGGAAACTAGAAAATGAAGTTAATTCCCAAAATAAATATAAGATAATTAAATTATCTGATAATACGACACCTAACATAGCACCCATAAAGAGCAATAGATAACAGTAAAAATTTCCCAGTTGCTCTTGTCGACTTAAATAACTTATAGAATAAAGTACAATTAAACTACCTATACCAGTTATTAATAAACTGAATAATAAGCCTAAACCATCAACGTATAAATTGAAATTCATACCGAAGTGAGGCATCCAATTAGCTTTTTGCATTATGTTATTTCCTGACATGGTTGCCGAAATATATGATAGGAAATATATAAATAAGACGACGGGGATAGGTAACACAAACCATCCTAAATGTACGCGTTTATAAAAACGATATACAATTGGAATAATGAGTGCGAATATTAACGGCAAAAGCACCGATATATGTAACAAACTCATTATTTTATCCTCCTTTAAAAATGTATTATAAAACCATTATACATGAAGTGGACTATTCTGAAAAACGTCAGGAAGCCTTGAAACACTTGTGTTAGATGTTTTATTAAATAAGAAGAAACACGGTATTTTTATTCAAAATTTTGTTTATATTGAATGGAATAATCATGTTTTAAACGTTGTAAACTGTTGAGTGACATAGTTGCGTGCAATGTATCTTGAGCTTTTAATTTAGTTTCTAATTTAGATATTGCATTCTGTAAAGATTCTATGTAAGACATAGGTTCTACATTGAATTCTCTAAGATGTGATTTTGTCGTATAGCGCTTCTCGTAATGACTAAGTGCTTTACGTTCATGAAAAAATACATTTTCAGTTTCTGTAGGATTGTGTAAATCACCTTGTTTAGGGTGATTAATCACTTGTTCAACTTGAACAAGTACTTTATTTTCATCCTCTTCTTTAATTGTTACGCCATAACTGCCAGTTTTATGTGAAAAACGGTATAACATAATTCAATACATCCCTTCTTTTGTGTTAGAATACATATATCATCTTAACATGAAATGGAGAATAAAAATGACGAACTATCCTCAGTTAAACAAAGAAATAAATGACAATGAAATTAAAATGGTAATGCATACAAACAAGGGCGAAATGACGTTTAAATTGTTACCAGAAGTTGCACCAAAAACAGTAGAAAACTTTGTTACGCATGCTAAAAATGGCTATTACAACGGCGTTACTTTCCACCGTGTAATTAACGACTTTATGGTACAAGGTGGAGATCCAACTGCTACAGGCATGGGTGGCGAAAGTATTTACGGTGGACCTTTTGAAGATGAATTTTCAAAAGAAGCGTTTAATATCTACGGTGCACTTTCAATGGCAAATGCAGGACCAAATACAAATGGTTCTCAATTCTTCATTGTTCAAATGAATGAAGTGCCGGAATCAATGCTTAGTCAATTAGCAGACGGAGGTTGGCCAGAACCAATTGTAAAAGCTTATGGTGAAACTGGTGGAACACCTTGGTTAGATCAAAAGCATACTGTATTTGGTCAGTTAATTGAAGGTAAAGATACATTAGAAGATATCGCTAATACAAAAGTAGGTCCACAAGACAAACCATTATATGACATTACAATTGATTCAATCGAAATCGTTGAATAATTAATGGTTTACATGAATTAGTAGATAAATGACCATTTTTAATTTAAACAAGCTGATTTAATACTTAATTGACACTGTAGGAGAAGAGATTAGAAATCAATTTTGATGTTGGTTTCTACTCTTCTCCTTTTTTATAAGTGTCTTAAAATGGCGGGGGGAGGAATCGGCAAGTAAAAATGATGAGAGATTTTAATCGAAACAAACTTTTAATAATAAATAGTAAAAAAATTAAAATGTTTAATTTACAAAATAAATTAATGAGAAAATACCCAGTATTAGTAAAACAAGGAATAACGATTTAATCGAAATTTTTATAAAATACAAATAAAAATGCAATATCTCAACATCTAAGTACCTTCTTAAATAATTGTTTTAACAATATAAAATTGTAAAATGTGAAATTTTTCTATGTTTATGTTAGTGCCTTCCTATAATGTATGCTATTATAATAGTGTTAAGTAAAACGAATTAAGGGGTTATCACGTTGAATAATCACTATAAAGTAGGTCAACATATTAAAGTTCGTGTGACTGGTATTCAACCGTATGGCGCTTTTGTAGAAACCCCTGACAATGCTGAAGGATTAATCCATATTTCTGAGATTATGGATGATTACGTCCATAATTTGAAAAAGTTTTTATCAGAAGGACAAATTGTAAGAGCGAAAGTAATTTCAATTGATGATGAAGGGAAATTAAATCTTTCATTAAAAGATAATGACTATTTTAAAAATTATGAGCGTAAGAAAGAAAAGCAATCAGTATTAGATGAAATTAAAGAAACCGAAAGATATGGGTTTCAAACAATTAAAGAACGCTTACCGGTTTGGATTAAACAGTCCAAAAATGCGATCAAAGATGAATGAAGTCATCTTTACTTAAGGCTGAGACATAAATTAATGTCTCAGCTTTAATTGTTTTATAGCGTGGTTTGAAATGATTATGTTTGGACTGGCTGCAGTTAATTGGACAACTTCTATAATCTGAATTATTGTTAGACTAAGAAGTTAGGTGCTCTTTTATATATAAATTTAGAACAATTAGTAAGGAATTTAAACAACAAATGATTGGTTTGTATCAAGTTGGAAATCTAGGGCAGGTATTTTTTAAAATGTGGTGGAACAGAAGGGTGTTAAATAGTTGATTAATCAATCTTTAAGCAATTAATAAAAATGTTTATAAGTAGCCTTGTATTGTTCTAACTATGTCATGCATAGGAGTTAACGGTGGTGTTTTGATACTGTTAGATTATTAATAAACGTAAATTGAGTGCCAAAGTCGGTTTTACTAGTGTTCGAACTTCTAAATATATTCTGTACAACTGTTGAAGATTATGAAGTTAAGATAAGGAATATTCAATTTTGTAATAAAGGTAGGCGAGATAATGAAAAATCTAAAAGAATCATTGAATGGTTTAGGGTGGTTAGATCTAATTTTCCTAATCCCTCTTTTTTTCTTATACACATATCTACCCGCTTATAATCTTATAAGCGTTTTACTAAATGTAATAATTATTATCTTAGTATCTATAGGATTGTCCTTTATATCTTTATCAATAAGAAACTTTATAAAAAATAAAGATTGAAAGCAATGATTCTATACAAATGTATCTAAAATAAAAACTTCCTCACTGATTATCAATTGCATTTTTTTATAGAGATAGCTTCATTTAATGAATACTTATAGCAAAATTTCAATTCTGCTATGATAATTTTAAGTGCAATTAGTCAAATGTTTATGTGTATTTTAATAGGAGTGTCATTAGCAATTATGATTTTTTTCTTATATACTTAATGTTGAATTGTACTTTATAAATCGGTGAAATTTAATAAGGAAATGAAAATAATTTAACTTTTTATAATAAGAATATTTATAAAGAACAATAAATAAAATGTGACATTAAGCCATGTTAAAAATCTTTTTACTATTCGCAATAGCAGGGGCGGTATCAACGTGAATATTTGTTTTCGTTATATATATTATAAAATTATAATAGTTGGAAATATAAAATGCATTAATTTAAGACATAGGCAGTTTAGAGTTAATTAAAATCGTGACTATAAAAATCACAAAAATATATGCGTGAGCATATTTATTTATCTATCAGATTATTATAGTTAGAATAAGAAAAGCACTACAAACTATAAGTGTTTTAAAGGGGTTCTAATGTTTTAACGCATAGGAGGAAAAGTAAAATGAATAAAAAATTTCAACCATTATTTGAAAAAATAACATTGCCTAATAAAGTTGTTTTAGAAAATAGATTTGTTTTAGCACCACTTACGCATGTTACATCAAATGATGACGGATCTACTTCAAATGATGAAGTTGTTTATATGGAACAACGTTCGAAAGATGTTGGTTTAGCTATTTCAGCAGCTAGTAATGTTACAGATTTAGGGAAGGCATTTCCTGGACAACCATCTGTGGCCCATGATTCAAATATTGAAGGATTAAAACGTTTAGCTCAAGCTATGAAAAAAAACGGTGCAAAAGCTGTTGTTCAGATTCATCATGGTGGTGCACAATCATTACCTAATTTAACACCAGATGGAGACGTAGCTGCACCAACGCCAATTTCACTAAAAAGTTTTGGTGAACAAGAAGAACATCATGCACGTGAAATTACTGAAGATGAAATTAAACAAACAATTAAAGCTTTTGGTGAAGCGACTCGTAGAGTTATAGAAGCTGGGTTTGATGGTGTTGAAATCCATGGTGCGAATCATTATTTAATTCATCAATTTGTATCGCCTTATTATAACCGTCGTGAAGATGAATGGGGCCAAGACCGTTTGAAATTCGCATTAAGCGTTGTTGATGAAGTAACAGAAACAGTCAAACAACATGGTAATAAAGATTTTATTGTTGGTTATAGATTTTCACCTGAAGAAGCAGAAACACCTGGCATAAGTATGGAAATTACCGAATCATTAGTAAAACAATTAATCGATAAACCTTTAGATTATTTACATGTTTCTCTAATGGATATACATTCAGAAACACGTGAGGGTAAATATAAAGGACAAG
Source organism: Staphylococcus sp. 231237_7MaSpsaltlick (assembly GCF_043107035.1). NCBI lineage: Bacteria > Bacillati > Bacillota > Bacilli > Caryophanales > Staphylococcaceae > Staphylococcus > Staphylococcus sp. 231237_7MaSpsaltlick. Next base: position 9,017 of record NZ_JBICNX010000027.1, on the reverse strand, counting down.
AACGTATTAAATTATTATTAGAATGGATAGATGGTCGCATGCCTTTAGTAGGTATCGGTTCTATCTTTACTGCGGATCAAGCAATTGAAGCGATTGAGTCTACAAATGTTGAACTTGTTGCTTTGGGTAGAGAAATATTATTAGATCATAATTTTATAAGTAAAATTAAAGATGGCAAGGAAGATGAAATCATTTCTCATTTTGATCCTAATAGAAAAGATAGACATCATTTACCGCCTAAGCTTTGGGAACAATTCAACCAAGGTTTTTATCCACTACCAAGAACAGATAATAAATAGAATGCTTAGCATATCAATCGAGGCCGAAACATTAACTAGATGTTTCGGCCTCGATTGTTATATATTTATGCAGGTTATATATAATTGAAAAAATGAATAATACCGTGATTAAATATGCAATTTCGTGCAACAATAACAAAAAATAATTTAATTTAAAAATTAAGGAAATCTTCTTGTATTAGTATAAGGAAGTATGTCATTATATATGTAAGGGCTTACAATATTGTTTTGATGTTTATTAATTATATTATTAGCGCTAATTTAACTGATTTAGAGGCATTCGTTACATAAAGTCCAAGCAGTTTCAGAAAATAGTTTCAGTTAATCGTTAAATACGTTATGCTATGAATGAGTATTACTTAAGAGTCTTTTTACTCTTAAATTTTTACAAAGGGGAGATATCATGTCAAGATCAGAAGAAATCATTGAAGTAACAAATCATTATGGAGCACAAAACTATGTACCGCTTCCAATCGTTATTTCGGAAGCTGAAGGCGTTTGGGTTAGAGATCCAGAAGGTAACAAATACATGGATATGTTGTCGGCATATTCAGCTGTAAACCAAGGTCATAGACATCCAAAGATTATTCAAGCATTGAAAGATCAAGCAGACAAAGTTACTTTAGTTTCACGTGCATTTCATAGTGAAAATCTAGGTGAATGGTATGAAAAAATTTGTAAGCTTTCAGGAAAAGCTAAGGCTTTACCAATGAACACGGGTGCTGAAGCAGTTGAAACAGCTTTAAAAGCAGCGCGCCGCTGGGCTTACGATGTGAAAAAAATAGATTCAGATAAAGCAGAGATTATTGCTTTCAATGGTAACTTCCACGGTCGTACAATGGCACCTGTATCTTTATCATCAGAAGCAGAATATCAACGAGGATATGGTCCATTATTAGACGGTTTCCGCAAAGTAGACTTTGGTGATATTGAAGCTGTAAAAAACGCTATTAATGAAAATACAGCAGCAATTTTAATTGAACCAATACAAGGTGAAGCTGGTATTAATGTTCCACCTGAAGGTTATTTAAAAGAAATAAGAGCGCTATGTGATGAACATAACGTATTGTTTATTGCTGACGAAATACAAGCTGGCTTAGGGCGTTCAGGTAAACTGTTTGCTACAGACTGGGATGACGTTAAACCAGATGTATACATTTTAGGTAAAGCATTAGGCGGCGGCGTGTTACCAATATCTGTAGTATTAGCTGACGAAGAAGTGCTTGGCGTGTTCTCACCAGGCTCTCATGGTTCTACGTTTGGTGGTAACCCACTAGCTTGTGCGGTTTCAAATGCAGCGCTAGATGTAATCGTTGACGAAGATTTACCAGGTCGTTCATTAGAATTAGGTAATTATTTCAAAGAAGAATTAAAAAAAATAAAGCATCCATCAATTAAAGAAGTACGCGGCCGTGGCTTGTTTATTGGGGTTGAATTAAATGAAGAAGCGAGACCTTATTGTGAAGCATTAAAAGAAAAAGGCTTATTATGTAAAGAAACGCATGATACGGTCATTAGATTTGCACCGCCACTCATTATTTCTAAAGAAGAATTAGACTTTGCATTAGACAAAATTAGAAGCGTTTTTGAATAAATTCACAGTTCTGTAACATATGTTTTGAAAACCCTTTAAAAAGGAAAATCTTATGTTACAATTATCATGAAAGCGAAATCATTAGTAACGAAAAAGAGGCGAAATGAATCATGACTGAGAATAATAATTTAGTTACTTCTACGCAACAAATTATTAAAGAAGCATTGCACAAACTGGGATTTGATGATGGGATGTATGATTTAGTAAAGGAACCTTTAAGATTCCTTCAAGTTAGAATTCCTGTGCGCATGGACGATGGTACTGTTCAAACTTTTACTGGTTATCGTGCGCAGCATAATGATGCTGTTGGACCTACTAAAGGTGGCGTACGTTTCCATCCAGATGTGGACGAAGAAGAAGTTAAAGCATTATCAATGTGGATGACATTGAAATGTGGCATTGTTGATTTACCATATGGTGGTGGTAAAGGTGGTATCATTTGTGATCCACGTCAAATGAGTATTCATGAAGTAGAACGTTTATCTCGTGGATATGTGCGTTCAATTTCTCAATTCGTTGGACCAACGAAAGATATTCCAGCACCAGACGTATTTACAAACTCTCAAATTATGGCATGGATGATGGATGAGTATAGTTCATTAGACAAATTCAATTCACCAGGATTTATCACTGGTAAACCAATCGTGCTAGGTGGTTCACAAGGACGTGACCGTGCGACTGCTTTAGGTGTTGTTATTGCTATTGAACAAGCAGCACAAAGAAAAGGCTTAGATCTTAAAGGTTCTCGTATTGTTATACAAGGTTTTGGTAACGCTGGAAGTTTCTTAGCGAAATTCTTGTATGATATGGGCGCAACAATTGTTGGTATCTCAGATGCTTATGGTGCTTTACATGACCCAGAAGGCTTAGACATTGATTATCTATTAGATAGAAGAGATAGTTTTGGAACAGTGACTAACCTATTTGATGAAACAATTTCTAATAAGGAATTGTTTGAAATTGACTGTGATATTCTTGTACCAGCAGCAATTGCAAATCAAATCACAGAAGATAATGCACATGACATTAAAGCTGATATTGTGGTTGAAGCGGCAAATGGACCAACAACGCCAGCAGGTACACGTATTTTAACAGAACGTGGTAAATTACTAGTTCCAGATGTATTAGCTAGTGCTGGTGGTGTAACTGTTTCGTATTTCGAATGGGTTCAAAATAACCAAGGTTATTATTGGACTGAAGAAGAAGTAAATACGAAACTACGTGAAAAACTTACAACAGCTTTTGATACAATTTACGAATTATCTCAAAATAGAAAGATTGATATGCGTTTAGCAGCCTATATAGTTGGAATCAAACGTACTGCAGAGGCAGCTCGTTACCGTGGGTGGGCGTAAATAAATATTCACATATAGTAGTAAATTAAGAAGTCCGAGACATAAATAGATGTCTCGGACTTCTTTGAGTTTTTATGGATTAATTATCTAATGTAAAGTATTAGCTATTGTTCGTTTACGACTTGCTTATATAAATCAGGATAATTAGTAAATAATCCATCTACTCCATATTCATTTAGTCTTTCCATGTCGGCAACTTCGTTTACAGTGAATGGGTGAACAAGAAATCCTGTATTTTTAAGGTTGTTGACATTTTCCTTAGTTAAATCGGTGTATTCAGGGCCGACGCCAATAGCATATTGTTTAATATAATTAAAATCTTGTTGCGTCATATTTGGTAATTCGCCTTTGTCTAATAATCTTATTAGTGGCACATTTGAATTTAAATTTTTCATTTTAAGTAAACTTTCTTGTGAAAATGATTGCACCATTACATGGCCTTTTTTGAGAGACTGTTCATTTAGTAATTGATGTTTATTAAGTGTATCTAATAATTTTTCTTCCATACCAGGATATACGTCTGGAGATTTTGTTTCTATATAATAATTGGCATCAGTACCGTAACGCTCTAATATCTCGTCTAAAGTAGGTATTTGTGCACCTTCATAATTTGAATTAGCATATTGTGGATTTTGTTCGTTAAATGTACTTCCGGCATCAAGTTGTTTTAATTCTTCAAGTGTATACTGATCGACGCGACCAGTACCATTTGTTGTTCTATCTACAGTTTCATCATGCATAGCTACTAGGTGACCGTCTTTAGTCATTTGTAGGTCAATCTCAATATATGATGCGCCTATAGCGTTATGGCTTTTGTCATATGAGTAAAATGTATGTTCTGGAGCGTAGCCACTAGCACCTCTATGTGCAATTGTTGTGAATTTCTCGCCAGTTAAATTATGTATCCAATTTTGTTGCTCTTGTTTACTATTATCGTCAGCTGTTTGAACTGAAGTCTTTTCGCTTTGACTGTTTGTACCTTGAGAATTGCTAGCTGCTTCTGTAACTGTTGAGCTTCCTATACCAGATAATGATAATATTGCTATACTTGAAATCAAAAATTTATTTGAATGTTTCACAAGCGGTCACTCCTTTAATATTAACTTTCTTTTACAGTACATAAAAAAACTTAAATTGAAAATAGTATTTACAAAATTCTAATTTAAACTATAAAAAATTAATTTAAACATTACATATAATCAACGAAGTGAATCACAATATTTTAATTGCTGGGCGATAAAAAAGCACAGATACACCTATTAAATAGGGTATCTGTGCAAAAATTCTAATTTAAGTTTTGTTTTATAATTTCTAATTGTTTTTTAACAGCTTCTTGTCCAGTAGAACCGTGACTTATTCTACGGCTGATACAATTTTCAGGTTTTAAATAATTGTAGATATCAGGTTCAATACTTTCGTGTGCGCTTTGATACTGTTCTAAAGGTACATCTAATAAGTATACGTTATGCTGAATAGCCCAAAGTACAATTTTACCAACTATTTCATGAGCATTTCTAAAGGGAACATTTTTATTAACTAAATAATCAGCAAGTTCTGTTGCATTGGAAAAGTCATTATACACAGTTTCTTGTAAATGATCTACATTTACAGTCATTGTATCTATCATTCCTTCAAAAATACGTAAAGAACCTTTCAATGTATGAACTGCATCAAATAGACCTTCTTTATCTTCTTGCATATCTTTATTGTAAGCTAAAGGTAATCCTTTAAGTGTCATTAACATACTCATTAAATTACCAGTTGTACGTCCAACTTTACCTCTGATCAATTCAGCCATATCAGGATTTTTTTTCTGAGGCATAATTGATGAGCCAGTTGAAAATGCATCTGATAATGTAATAAAGTTGGCTTCTGCAGATGACCAAAAAATAATTTCTTCAGCAAAACGAGACAGGTGAACCATTGTTAATGAAATATTATGCAGTGTTTCAACAATATAATCTCTATCACTAACAGCATCCATACTATTTTCATAAATAGCGGAGAAGTCTAATAATGACTGTGTTTCGTGACGATCTATCGGATAAGTCGTACCACTTAACGCAGCAGCGCCAAGTGGAGAGATATCAATACGTTTCAAACTATCTTGAAAACGTGATTTGTCTCTTTCTAGCATCCAATAGTATGTCAAGATATGATGCGCAAATGAAATTGGTTGAGCTCTTTGCAGATGTGTGTAACCAGGCATAATCGTATCTATATGAGACTCAGCAATTTTTACAATCGTCTGTTGGAAGGAAATAATTAAATCTATTAATTGAGAGACTTCTGCTTTTGTATATAAATGCATATCTGTTGCTACTTGGTCGTTTCTACTACGTCCTGTATGCAATCTCCCGCCTGCATCACCAATACGTTTTATTAATTCATGTTCGATATTTAAATGAATATCTTCTAATGAAACATCAAGTGCTAACTTACCTTGTTCATAATCAGCTAAAATTGCATTTAAACCTTCAATAATTTGATCGCAGTCTGTATCAGAAATAATACCTTGTTTGGCCAACATGGTTGCATGAGCAATACTACCTTGGACATCATATTGAATTAATGTTTTATCAAAGTGTATCGAAGCATTAAATTCATCAACCCACGCTTCTGGTTGCTCACTAAATCTACCACCCCAAGCTTTACTGCTCATCTTTATATCCACCATGTAACATTGAGTTTACTTTAGTAGGTAAGCCAAAGATATCAATAAAGCCAACTGCTGATTCTTGATTAAATGCATCTTCTTTTGTATAAGTAGCTAATTTTTCATTATAAAGCGTATGTGGTGACTTTCTTCCGTTAACAATAGCGTTACCTTTATAAAGTTTAAGACGTACATCACCAGTTACATAGTCCTGAGTACTATCAACAAATACTTTTAGACTGTCAGTTAAAGGTGAGAACCATAAACCATTATAAATTTGTTCTGAAAATTGTTTTTCAATCACTGGTTTAAAGTGTGCAACATCTTTAGTAAGTGTAATTGTTTCAAGTGCTTTATGTGCATTGACAATTACTTCTGCTGCAGGTGTTTCATAAACTTCTCTAGATTTAATGCCAACAAGTCTGTTTTCAACATGGTCAATTCTGCCAATACCATGTTTACCAGCAAGTTTGTTAAGTTCTAAAATAAGTTCACTAAGTTTATAAGATGTACCATCTAAAGCAGTTGGTATACCTTTTTCAAATGAAAGTACAATTTCATCAGCTACATCTGGCGCATCTTCTAATTCGTTTGTTAAATCAAAAGCGTCCTTTGGTGGTGCAGCGTAAGGGTCTTCAAGTATGCCACATTCATTACTTCTTCCCCATAAATTCTGGTCGATAGAATAAGGAGAATCATGTTGGATTGGAACTGGAATATTATGTTTGATTGCATAATCAATCTCTTCTTCACGGCTCCAAGCCCATTCTCTTACTGGGGCAAAAACTTTTAAGTCCGGGTCTAAGGCTTTAATTGCAACCTCGAAACGCACTTGGTCATTACCTTTACCAGTACAACCGTGTGCAATACCGACTGCATTTGTTTTGCTCGCAATCTCAACTAATTTTTTTGAAATTAAAGGTCTTGATAATGCAGAAACTAATGGATATGTACCTTCATACATTAGGTTCCCTTTAATTGCATATGAAACGAAGTCTTCACTAAATTCTTCCGTAGCATCAATGATATGACATTCTATTGCGCCCATATCTAAAGCTTTTTGATATACTAAGTCTAAATCTTTGCCTTCGCCGACATCTAAACAACAAGCTACGATGTCATAACCTTTATCTAATAACCATTTTACTGCGACACTTGTATCTAAACCACCAGAATATGCTAATACTATTTTCTCTTTCATAGTTCCACCTCAATTGAATTTTTATAATTTATTAATATGAATTTGATATTGATTAGTATAGCATAAAGGAAATGGAAATAAAACCATTTTTATACATAAATATACAGAAATGTAAAAATGACGCCTTCTATTATATTGTTAAATGTTGTTTTAAAGGAGTTTAATAGAGTTGGATATTATTTATTTATGTATAAAAAAATGAATAGACTATTGAAGATAATGAGTGAATGAATATTTTAATAGCCAGATTTTAAACTTTATATAGGCTAGTTGTTTGAATACTCAAAATAAACTTAGTAAAATAATGTTGAAATTAAAAACACTGGAGGCAATTCAAAATGACTCATATTCAATTAGATTATGGTAAAACTTTAGAATTTTTCGGCGAACATGAATTACAGCAACAAAAAGATATAGTTAAATCAATCCACAAAACAATTCATGAAGGAACTGGTGCTGGTAGTGACTTCCTTGGGTGGATTGATCTTCCTGTAGATTATGATAAAGAAGAATTCTCGCGTATTTTAGAAGCTTCAAAACGTGTCAAAGAACATTCAGAGGTGTTTGTAGTAATTGGTATTGGTGGTTCATACTTAGGTGCACGCGCAGCTATCGAAATGCTAACATCATCATTTAGAAATAGTGACGAATTCCCAGAAATCGTCTTTGTAGGTAATCATTTATCTTCTTCTTATACACAAGAATTAATCGATTATTTAAATGGTAAAGATTTCTCAGTAAATGTTATTTCTAAATCAGGTACTACGACTGAACCAGCAGTTTCATTCAGATTATTTAAACAACTACTAGAAAATAAATATGGTAAAGAAGAAGCGAAAAATCGTATCTTTGCAACAACAGATAAAGAAAAAGGTGCGTTAAAGCAACTTGCAACTAATGAAGGTTATGAAACATTCGTTGTGCCGGATGATATTGGTGGACGTTATTCAGTATTAACTGCAGTTGGTTTATTACCGATTGCTGTTGCAGGTATTGATATTAAAACAATGATGGAAGGTGCAGCAAAAGCACGTAAAGAATTGTCTTCAGAAGATCTAGAAGAAAATATTGCATATCAATATGCAACAATTCGTAACGTTTTATATGCAAAAGGTTATGACACAGAAATGTTGATTAACTATGAACCATCAATGCAATATTTTAATGAATGGTGGAAACAATTATTTGGTGAGTCAGAAGGTAAGGACTATAAGGGTATTTATCCTTCTAGTGCTAACTACACAACAGATTTACATTCACTTGGACAATATGTTCAAGAAGGCCGTCGTTTCTTATTTGAAACAGTTGTGAAAGTTAATAACCCTAAACATGATATTACTATCGAAGAAGACACTGATAATTTAGACGGTTTAAATTATTTAGCTGGTAAATCTATAGACGAAGTAAATACGAAAGCATTTGAAGGTACATTGTTAGCACATACTGATGGTGGTGTACCTAATATTGTTGTAAATATCCCTCGTTTAGACGAAGAAACATTCGGCTATATCGTTTACTTCTTTGAATTAGCATGTGCTATGAGCGGTTATCAATTAGGCGTTAATCCATTTAACCAGCCAGGAGTTGAAGCATATAAACAAAATATGTTTGCTTTATTAGGTAAACCAGGTTTTGAAGATAAAAAAGAAGAATTAGAAAAACGTTTATAATTCATCAACACACTGTTATAGAGCATATAATTAACTGATGTTAATTTTATATTTGAGGAGGCTGGGACAAATTAATTGTTTCAGCCTTAATCATTGTATTGGTAGTAATTTAAAGGGCTCTTTGTCAAAGAGGACTGATACCATTTTTGAGATTAGGCAACCTTAGGTTGCTTAATCTCTTTTTTGATTGGAGAAGCATAAAGTCGTGAAGTTAGTAAGATACGATTACGCAAATTATCATA
>NZ_JBICNX010000279.1:0-571 GCF_043107035.1 Staphylococcus sp. 231237_7MaSpsaltlick | reverse complement strand
CATTTAATGATCACAATGATTATTTTTCTTACCTCAAATATATAAACAACCCAGCCTTTCATTTAGATCGAGTGTTGCATATTCTTATAATTTTTATTTCTTTAAAGTTAAATTGTTTATATCAATTATTTAAAGGTCAGTATTATTAATTTTCAACAGCGCCCTTTTTAAAACTAGAATTTCATCGTCAGTCAGATTAGCAAAACAATTATCATTCAATTCGTTTGCTAACTTTTCTAAAATTGGCCAAAGTTCATTTGCTTTAAGGGTACTACTAATTAAAACAGTTCTTCTATTATCTTCATCAGTTTCACGTACTATCAAATTTTTCTTTGACATTTTGTATAGTATGCCAGATAAAGTTGGAGCTTCCAACTTTAATGCATTACATATTAATTTAGGAGTATTTAAATTACTATTAATCAAACAATTTAATACTCCATACTCTGATGGAGTGACATTATAAGGACTTAATAACTCCTTGAAATATTTAAACACTTTATTTTGAGAAGTGCTTAATAAGTAGTTTACACAATTATCTATATCCATGGTTTAGGCCTCTCTTAAATTA
>NZ_JBICNX010000278.1:0-573 GCF_043107035.1 Staphylococcus sp. 231237_7MaSpsaltlick | reverse complement strand
ACATATTGATAACACTCAATACTTTGGAGATGGGTGGAAAATGATTTGTAAAATTCCAAAAGGAGCCAATGCATTACCTATAGAGAATTATTCTAATTTGAAAATGGAAGAAGAAATTCTTTTAAATCATGGAGTGAAATTTTATATCGAAAACTTAGATGAAGATATGAAAGAACTTAGTGTCAATATAATAGTGGAGGAATTGCAATGAATAAAGAATATAAGCACTTAAGTATTGAAAAAAGATGGGAGTTAGATGGAAAACTTGATGCGAAATATTATGACAAAATAACTGAAGAAGAAATTAATGATTTTAAAAAGAAAATAGAAGAATCTAAGAAAGGTAAAAAATAAAATGATTCGCCCTAGATACGGCGTTAAAAGGTCTGTTTTTTTATCAATAATTAGGAAGTGATTATATGGAAGAAAATAAAGTGATTATGTATTTAGATGACTATAATGAATTGTTAATTAAGTCACATAAGTATGATAAATTAATGGACGAAAGAAAGGCAATAAAAGGAAGTACGCCTGATGAAAGAGAACCAGTTAAAATTAAAATAAGACCTGAAA
>NZ_JBICNX010000277.1:0-576 GCF_043107035.1 Staphylococcus sp. 231237_7MaSpsaltlick | reverse complement strand
TTATGATGCTAAATACAGGTTGTAGATTAAATGAAGCATTAGCTTTAAAGCATTCTGATTTTTCAATTGATGATAAAACACTTGAAATCAATAAATATTTACATATAAAAAATACCCGCAATTATTATTCAGTTGAGAAACTCACAGAAGAATGTCAAAGAAAAGTAAAACTTAACTGTAAAACAATAGAATTAATACATAAACTCATAAATAGAAATTTAAGAATGCGGAATTTGTATATTGAAATATACCTCCAAGATGATTTCTTATTTTGTGATAAATTAGGTCACCCCTATTTCATAAATCATCTTAAAAGTGAATTTAAACAAGCACATAAAGATTTAAATCTAGAATTAGCAGGTAAAACAGTAAATTCAATCAGATTGTTATTTTTAAAACATTTAATAGATGCTGATTTATCATTTAAACGTATCAATTATTTAATGGGACATAAAAGTAGCTCTACAACAAAAATACTTATAGAAAAGTTAAGAAATCTATAAAGGAATGAGGATTATGTATGTATCGAAATTAAAAGATGGTAAATTTAAAGTAACCATAAAAGCACCTAAAGAC
>NZ_JBICNX010000276.1:0-579 GCF_043107035.1 Staphylococcus sp. 231237_7MaSpsaltlick | reverse complement strand
AAACTTTTTAAAAGAGAGGATTGTATATTAATCAATTTTATACTTCTATACTATTAGAAAAGATTCAATATAATAATCTAGCGTTATGCTCATAATCTATTTTTATTTTAAGCAAACACTATACTCAATTAATAATTTACTATGAAATTGTCTATAAAACTTATTCTAGGTTATCAAATACCATTAAGTGAATTACAAAACAAACTTCCTGATATCAATCAACCTATTATGTTTAAATTTCCTTTTTCTAGTGTATATAGTACTTAGGTTTTAAAGTATAATTGAAAGGTAGGTTGGATTATGACTAAAAAAGTAGCAATCATTTTAGCAGATGAATTTGAAGATATAGAATTGACTAGTCCAAAAGAAGCATTAGAAAATGCTGGATTTGAGACTGAAGTTATTGGAGATACAGCAAAACATGAACTTGTTGGCAAACATGGGGAGAAAGTAACTGTAGATGTTAGCATTGCAGATGCGAAACCAGAAAATTATGATGCATTATTAATTCCTGGCGGATTCTCACCCGATCATTTACGTGGTGATGAAGAAGGTCGCTATGGTACATTTACTAAGTAT
>NZ_JBICNX010000275.1:0-582 GCF_043107035.1 Staphylococcus sp. 231237_7MaSpsaltlick | reverse complement strand
ATAATATCTTCTGTGTCAAAAGGATATTTCATAAAGTCGATTAATTGATTATAAATCTCTACTGAAAATTTAAAATTAGTAGTATGAGCCCGTTTATTCTCGCCTTTCAAAGTTATTGACAAAGGTATTTCCTTTTCGCGTTCTGTAAAGCGCGTGCGTATTACGAGGTTTGATTTTTGTACAACGGCATTTAATGTTGAAAATTCTCCTGTAATATAAGCTTCACTATTGTTAAATTTGAGGGCATCAATATGACGTCTTGAAAAGAATACTTTTTGTGGAACATAACTTTCCATAGAAAGATGTAAAAAACCATTTTTGGTGACATAAGGATGAATAACATCCGAGCCGTCCGAAATCTCTGATAAATTAAAAACAGAAGATTGCTCATCTGTTACCTTAATATTTTTTTGAGTCGTAATAATTGCATCGGATTCTTCCATAATTAAAAAAATTTTACTTCTATTATAAGATTTAAACGCTTACAAAATTTCGTTTAAATCAAATTCAAAATTACAAAATTCATCTACTGGACTATATGAAATAGAATGAAATTCATTTTTTACATATAATTTCCCAATA
>NZ_JBICNX010000274.1:0-584 GCF_043107035.1 Staphylococcus sp. 231237_7MaSpsaltlick | reverse complement strand
TAAAGCTGGAGTCCATACAGCATCATCTATTAAAGTAGCAGAAGCAGCTAAAGTTCTTGAAAATACACAGCGAGATGTAAATATTGCTTTAATGAATGAAATTGCAATAATCTTTGATAAAGTAGGAATTGATACGAATGAGGTACTTGAAGCATCAGGAACTAAATGGAATTTCTTGAAGTTTAAGCCTGGATTAGTTGGTGGTCATTGTATAGGTGTGGATCCATATTATTTAACTCATAAAGCACAAGAGTTAGGACATCACCCAGAAGTAATATTGGCCGGAAGACGTATAAATGACAACATGTCTAAACATGTAGCTGCTAATATTATTAAAGAATTATTGAAAAAAGGTATTGAAGTTCAAGGAATGTCGATTAATTTACTTGGTTTAACATTCAAAGAAAACTGCCCTGATTTAAGAAATACAAAAGTTATTGATATTGTTAGAGAACTTGAAGATTATGGGATGATCGTAAATGTGAATGATGTCGAAGCTGACAAAGTAACAGCTAAAAACCTTTATGATATAGATTTAAAAGAGAAAAATGAATTGTCAAAAACTAATGCATTGATATTTGCTG
>NZ_JBICNX010000273.1:0-588 GCF_043107035.1 Staphylococcus sp. 231237_7MaSpsaltlick | reverse complement strand
GTTATTAAGGGCGCACGGTGGATGCCTTGGCACTAGAAGCCGATGAAGGACGTTACTAACGACGATATGCTTTGGGGAGCTGTAAGTAAGCTTTGATCCAGAGATTTCCGAATGGGGAAACCCAGCACGAGTTATGTCGTGTTATCGATATGTGAATACATAGCATATCTGAAGGCAGACGCGGAGAACTGAAACATCTTAGTACCCGCAGGAAGAGAAAGAAAAATCGATTCCCTGAGTAGCGGCGAGCGAAACGGGAACAGCCCAAACCAACGAGCTTGCTTGTTGGGGTTGTAGGACACTCTATACGGAGTTACAAAGGAATAAATTAGACGAATCATCTGGAAAGATGAATCATAGAAGGTAATAATCCTGTAGTCGAAAGTTTATTCTCTCTTGAGTGGATCCTGAGTACGACGGAGCACGTGAAATTCCGTCGGAATCTGGGAGGACCATCTCCTAAGGCTAAATACTCTCTAGTGACCGATAGTGAACCAGTACCGTGAGGGAAAGGTGAAAAGTACCCCGGAAGGGGAGTGAAATAGAACTTGAAACCGTGTGCTTACAAGTAGTCAGAGCCCGTTAATG
>NZ_JBICNX010000272.1:0-589 GCF_043107035.1 Staphylococcus sp. 231237_7MaSpsaltlick | reverse complement strand
CCTTAATAATATAACTGGGGTTTTTTCATGTCAAATTTTCTTTTCAACTCCAAAAATACATAAAAACACTGTCATATCAACGACAAATCATGTTTTTAAAAAAGAACGTTATTTCTATATAGTATCAAGACAAGAAGAAACTCGTTTTCAACTCGTTTCTTAAACCATAAAAAAGAGATGTGAAAATATATTCACATCTCTTTTTTATATCAATTAATATTTATTATTTTTCTTTGATTATTTTCAGTTTTTGGTAAATCTACAGATAAAATACCATCTTCAAATTTAGCTTCAATATTATCTTCGTCTATATTATTAAATGAATACATTCTCTTCACATTACTGTAAGATCTTTCTTTTTGAATCACTTTACCTTCATCATCTTTTTCTTCATTTACCTGATTATTTTCTCCAGAGATTATTAGCATGCCATTTTCATAAGAAATATCTATTTGGTCTTTTGAAAATCCTGTAAGTTCTGCTTTTAATTCATATCTATCATCTTTTTCATTAATATCAGTTTTTATACCTTGTTCATCAGGAAAATTACTAAAAAATTGTCTTCCAAAATCTCTAAATAATTCACTAG
>NZ_JBICNX010000271.1:0-592 GCF_043107035.1 Staphylococcus sp. 231237_7MaSpsaltlick | reverse complement strand
CATCATTATTTATAACCTTCGTATTTTTATATAAATTTGAATTTGCTTCTTTATTGTCATGTATAATCGTATTTTTAAAATTGTAGCTTCCCAGAAATTCAAACATAATGTAATAAATTTTCATACCATAAAATATATTTTTATATTTTTTAAATAGATACGGAGGACCAATGAAAATGAGTGTTTCAAATATTTTGTTTTCTTTTATTAATTGATTTTGATTATAAAAAGTAACTGATCGTTGTAATTTATATTTATTTTTTTCACTGAATTCAGAAAAATCATGTGCACAAACTATTGCGATATCATCCGTTTTATTTTGCTCAATAATATCTATTAATTTATTAGCAATTTCATTCTTAACATCACCATTTTTAATTTTTTTCAACAAATTAAATGCTTCTTTCAATTCTTCCTTATCATCTGCGTAATATGAGTATTCTAAAAAAAATTCACTAATTTCTTCCAATTCATTATTTTCTAAATTACTAAATACATAGCTATATTCGTTCAAGCTTAATATTAAATCATTAAAAATGTACCTATAAATATTAAATTTATTATATAGTTCATCATCATATTCATTTATTTG
>NZ_JBICNX010000270.1:0-594 GCF_043107035.1 Staphylococcus sp. 231237_7MaSpsaltlick | reverse complement strand
AGATATTTCCTCAGCTACTTCTCTTTGTAAGTTTCCAACGATTGTTTCTGCTATTTCATCATCTTCAAGTAATGGGTTCGATTTAATCCATGTTTCAGGGTGATGTATTTCATCCTCTGAATCTTGTTCGGCACAGAAAATAAAATAGTTTTCATTTTGTTCCTCGCCATTCAATACCTTAGTAACATATTGATATTCTTCAAAGAACGGGACTGTTAAATCTTCTCCTGCCGTACTTATATAGTACAAACTAGGATTCTTCAAAAGTGTTTGACCACGTCTAATGCCGTTATACACCTTTGTATCAGTCAATAAGTGAGCCTCGTCAATAATTCCAGTACTGATTTGTTCACCCTCAAGGTTGTTAGCCTCACGACTAAACGCTTTTATAACACTTCTATCATTTGTATTCTTCAACTCATGAATACTTGGTGTTATTTTAGTCATTGATTTAGTTTTATCAGATACTTTTCTTAATGATTCCAATTGAATATGAGCATCGCCCCAAGCTAACGTTGCTTGTTTCTGTGTATGAGATACAACACCTATTGTTCTTTCGAATTTAGGTTCTTTCCCAAGCAATAAATCATGCAT
>NZ_JBICNX010000026.1:0-47535 GCF_043107035.1 Staphylococcus sp. 231237_7MaSpsaltlick | reverse complement strand
TGTGCTAATTGGTGAACCGGGTGTAGGTAAAACAGCAATCGTAGAAGGATTAGCACAAAGAATTGTGAAAAAGGACGTGCCAGAGTCATTATTAGACAAAACAATATTCGAGCTTGATTTAAGTGCACTTGTTGCAGGTGCGAAATACCGTGGCGAGTTTGAAGAACGCTTAAAAGCCGTATTGAAAGAAGTTAAAGAGTCAGATGGAAAAATCATCCTATTTATTGATGAAATCCACATGTTAGTAGGCGCAGGTAAAACTGAGGGCGCAATGGATGCAGGTAACATGTTGAAACCCATGTTAGCACGCGGTGAATTACATTGTATTGGTGCAACAACACTTAATGAATATAGAGAATATATTGAAAAAGATTCTGCATTAGAACGTCGTTTCCAGAAAGTAAATGTATCAGAGCCTGATGTAGAAGATACAATTTCTATTTTACGTGGTTTAAAAGAACGCTATGAGGTATATCATGGTGTTAGAATTCAAGATAGAGCACTTGTTGCAGCTGCAGAATTATCAAATCGCTATATTACGGATCGATTCTTACCTGATAAAGCAATAGATTTAGTCGACCAAGCTTGTGCTACGATTAGAACAGAAATGGGTTCAAATCCAACTGAATTAGATCAAGTTAATAGAAGAGTAATGCAGTTAGAAATTGAAGAGTCTGCATTGAAGAATGAATCAGATAATGCAAGTAAACAACGTCTGCAAGAGTTACAAGAAGAATTATCTAATGAAAAAGAAAAGCAAAATGCAATTCAATCACGTGTTGAAGAAGAAAAAGGTAAAATTGCTAAGCTTCAAGAGAAACGCACTGAATTAGATGAAAGTAGAAAAGCATTAGAAGATGCTGAGAACAACTATAACTTAGAAAAAGCAGCAGAATTACAACATGGTAAAATACCAGAACTTGAAAAAGAATTACAAGAAATGGAAGCTGCATTCCAATATGAGCAAAATGGAGATAGCGACCGTATTATCAGAGAAATTGTTACAGATGAAGAAATAGGTGATATCGTTAGCTCATGGACAGGTATTCCTGTTTCTAAATTAGTAGAAACTGAAAGAGAAAAATTACTAAATCTTGCAGATATACTACATGAACGTGTCGTAGGCCAAGATAAAGCAGTAGATTTAGTAGCTGATGCTGTAGTAAGAGCAAGAGCAGGGATTAAAGATCCTAACAGACCAATAGGCAGTTTCTTATTCTTAGGTCCAACTGGTGTAGGTAAGACAGAGCTTGCTAAATCGTTAGCGTCTACTTTATTTGACTCTGAAAAACATATGATTCGAATTGATATGAGCGAATATATGGAGAAACACTCCGTTTCAAGATTAATTGGTGCGCCTCCAGGTTATGTTGGTCATGATGAGGGTGGTCAACTCACAGAAGCGGTTAGACGTAATCCATATTCAGTTATTCTGTTAGATGAAATCGAAAAAGCACATTCTGATGTATTTAATGTGTTGCTACAAATACTAGAAGAAGGACGTTTAACTGATTCTAAAGGTAGAGCAGTAGACTTTAAAAATACAATTATTATCATGACTAGTAACATTGGTTCTCAGATCTTACTTGAAAATGTTAAAGATGCCGGTGTAATTACAGAGAATACTGAAAAAGCAGTTATGAATAATTTAAATCAATATTTCAAACCAGAAATCATTAATCGTATGGATGATATTGTTTTATTCAAACCATTAACAGTTAATGATATGAGTTTAATCGTAGACAAAATTTTAACACACTTAAACATTCGTTTGATGGAACAACGTATTTCAATAGAAGTGTCAGATGCAGCAAAACAATGGTTAGGCGAAGAAGCATACGAACCACAATTCGGTGCAAGACCATTGAAACGATTTGTACAACGACAAATTGAAACACCATTAGCACGAAAAATGATACGAGAAAACTTCCCAGAAGGTACAACAATCAGCATTGATTTATCTGAAGATGGTTTAACATTCGAAGAACACAAACCACAACCAATACAATAATCTTAGGAATAAAGTCTGGGATCTAAATACCTAGCATTAAGCCCATCAAAGATCAAAAATCTTTGATGGGCTTGTTATTTTTATCAATATTGCGTATTGTTATTGCTTGCTTACCAAAGGGGCTGGGTCGAGCATTTATCGCGCCACGCATCTTTCTCCCTCAGTTGTCTCGCAAACGATACGCAGTTCTTATATGTTAGCACTACAAAAAATTAGACACTTTATAATGAATTAATTGAAACAGAAATTATCTCTGAGATTAAACAAGAAATGAATAACAGGTTAAGAGACGAAGATTTAAATAAAATCACAAATCAGCTATTTTAGTCTGAAAGAATAATGTCTCAAACCCTATATTGTTATTAAATAAAATTTTCAGATATTGACCACACATGATAAATGTAGGTGTTATGTCTTGTTAAGAAAGACTGTGCATCATACAAAATATAAAGTTACAAAAAAATATTCACCCATTAACATCCAACTCATTGATACATATGATGCATATGATTAGCTTAATTAATCATGCATTAACAAAAAAAGACAAGCCTTTGTACTGGCTTGTCAAAATACTTTATGATTCTTTAGATTGTTTGGTAGAAGGTTTTACAACCAAATCAAATAATGCAATCAGAATTGTAAATACGACTGCTGCAATGATTGGTGTAATTAAATTTAATGCACCGCCACCATCTAAACTGTTTAATACAAAATTAACCATCTCTAATAATAGAACAGCCCAAAATAACACTGCGAGGTATTTCATTATGTAATGCCTCCAATTTAATATATATAGTTACATTATAAATAAGAAAGCGCTATTTGTATAGTATTTATCAGCAGAATATATTCATTTGCATTGTACAAAGATTTTCTTTAATTTATAATAAAATAGGTATTTCACCTACATATTAGTCATAGTTCTTGTATTTCAAATGTGTATTATGTTAAATTAATACCTGGTATTAAAATTATAATTAAGAAGGTGTTCAACTATGAACGTGGGTATTAAAGGTTTCGGTGCATACGCTCCAGAAAATGTTGTAGATAATGCCTATTTTGAAACATTTTTAGAAACATCCGATGAATGGATTTCAAAAATGACAGGAATTAAAGAAAGACGATGGGCTAGTGAAGATGAAGAAGCATCGGATTTAGCTTATAAAGCAAGTTTAAAAGCAATTGAGGATGCAGGTATTGAAGCATCTGATATTGATATGATTTTAGTGGCAACATCGACAGGAGACTATCCATTTCCAACCGTTGCCAATATGTTACAAGAAAAATTAGGTACCGGAAAAGTAGCATCAATGGATCAATTAGCAGCATGTAGTGGGTTTATGTATTCAATGATCAATGCAAAGCAATTTGTACAATCCGGTGATTATAAAAACGTATTAGTTGTCGGTGTCGACAAATTATCAAAAATTACAGATTTAACTGATCGTTCGACTGCTATTTTATTTGGTGATGGCGCAGGTGCTGCTATTATTGGAGAAGTATCGGAAGGGCGAGGTATTTTAAGCTATGAACTTGGTTCAGATGGTTCTGGCGGAAAATATTTATACTTAAATCCTGAAAACGGCAAAATCTTTATGAATGGTCGTGAAGTATTTAAATTTGCTGTAAGAATTATGGGCGAAGCTTCTACAAATGCAGTTGCTAAAGCAAATCTTCAACCAGAAGATGTTGATATGTTTGTACCACATCAAGCAAATATTCGAATCATGGAATCTGCACGAGAACGCTTAGGTATTCCAAAGGAAAAAATGAGTGTGTCAGTTGATAAGTATGGTAATACTTCAGCTGCTTCAATTCCTTTGAGTATTGCTCAAGAATTAGAAAATGGAAAGATTAAAGACGATGATGTCTTAGTGTTAGTTGGATTTGGTGGTGGCCTAACATGGGGTGCTGTCACACTAAGATGGGGAAAATAGGAGGATAAAATATGAGCAAAGAACAACGTGTAGTGATTACAGGAGTTGGCGCATTATCACCTCTAGGAAACGATGCAAAAACTAGTTGGGACAATGCGTTAAACGGAGTAAATGGTATTGATACAATTACTAGAATAGATACTAAAGATTACAATGTTCATTTAGCTGGAGAATTAAAAGATTTTAATATAGAAGACCATATTGATAAAAAAGAAGCGCGCCGTATGGATAGATTCACACAATATGCAGTTGTAGCAGCTCGTGAAGCAGTCAAAGATGCTAAATTAGATATCAACGAAGACAATGCGAATAACATTGGTGTGTGGATTGGTTCAGGTATTGGTGGCATGGAAACATTTGAAATTGCACATACCCAATTATTAGAACGTGGACCAAGACGTGTTAGCCCATTTTTCGTACCTATGTTAATTGCTGATATGGCAACTGGCCAAGTATCAATAGATTTAGGTGCAAAAGGTCCTAACGGTGCCACAGTTACTGCTTGTGCAACAGGTACAAACTCAATCGGTGATGCATTTAAAATTATCCAACGTGGTGATGCAGACGCTATGATTACAGGTGGTTCTGAAGCTCCAATTGCACATATGGCCATTGCTGGATTTAGTGCTAGTCGTGCATTGTCTACAAACGACGATAAAGAAACTGCATGTCGACCATTCCAAACTGGTAGAGATGGATTTGTTATGGGTGAAGGTGCTGGTATTGTCGTACTTGAATCATTAGAATCGGCACAAGCACGTGGTGCAGAAATTTATGCAGAAGTTGTTGGATATGGTTCAACAGGAGATGCACACCATATTACTGCGCCAGCTCCAGAAGGAGAAGGTGGTGCACGTGCGATGCAAGCAGCATTGGATGATGCTGGTATTGAACCTAGTGATATTCAATATATTAACGTACATGGTACAAGTACGCCTGTAGGTGATTTGACTGAAATTCAAGCGATTAAAAATACATTCGGTGAAGCAGCACAATCACTTAAACTAAGTTCAACTAAATCTATGACAGGTCACTTACTTGGTGCTACTGGTGGTATAGAAGCAATCTTCTCTGCATTATCAATCAAAGATAGTAAAGTTGCACCAACAATTCACGCTGAAAGTCCAGATCCAGAATGTGATCTTGATATTGTACCAAACAAAGCAATCGATTTAGATATTACTTATGCAATGAGTAATAGTTTAGGCTTTGGTGGTCATAACGCAGTGTTAATATTCAAAAAGTTTACTGATTAATAAATAATATAAAAGAGGATGTATCCGTTAATGGATGCATCCTCTTTTATATTGTAAATGCGAGTATAATACTGAGAATAAAATAGATTAAATTAATGATAAAACCGCTAATAACCCACGTTTCAACGATATATTGTTCTCTCTTTACCTGTTTTGGTTTAAAGAATTCATCTTCATCTAATGCTTGTCGTTTCTTTTTATTTGAAAGTTGATATTTTAATCTACGAAAGCCATAACTCGTTGGGTCTAATATACCTTCCTGAACAACTATTAACACAAATAGAATAATGGTTAATATAGTAGCAATATAAAAAAGTATATTAACAAAATGAGTAAAATGATGTGTACCAAAAAGCCATAAAATGAGTGAAATCAAAGGTGTTAATAGTAACCATATTAGTAAAGTTTGCTTTTGTCTCATTTGATTGCCTCCATTATTTATTAAATTAATTGTAACTTAATAGAACTAAAAAATGAATATTTAAAATTAATTAACCTTTTATATCAAAGGATTAATGGGATTATAAATAGATTTGTTTAACAATTCTTTATTAATGTAAAGCAAAACAATATTGCGCAATAGATGAAGGGAATATATAATAGTTATTAAATATTTCTGAAAATTTAGAAAGAAATGTTTATTCTGTTACTAAAGGGGGATTAGTTATGCTTAAATATGTATTAAAACGATTAGGATACATGGTTATTTCTTTGATTGTAATAATGACAATAACATTTTTCCTAATGAAATTAATGCCAGGTTCACCATTTAATGATGCTAAATTAAATGACGAACAAAAGCATATTTTGAATGAAAAGTATGGTTTGAATGATCCAGTACCAGTTCAATATTTAAATTATATGAAAAATGTTGTTACAGGTGATTTTGGGAACTCGTTCCAATATAATAATCAACCAGTATGGGATTTGATTAGCCCTAGGTTGATACCATCACTAGAAATGGGACTTACAGCGATGGTTATTGGGATAGTATTAGGTTTGATTTTAGGAGTTGCTGCAGCAACCAAACAGAATACATGGGTTGACTATACAGCTACTTTTATATCAGTTATTGCAGTGTCAGTGCCATCTTTTGTACTTGCTGTATTATTACAGTATGTATTTTCTGTCAGATTACAGTGGTTCCCAGTAGCTGGTTGGGAAGGGATTTCTACAGCTGTACTTCCTTCACTTTCACTGTCGGCAGTAATAATAGCTACAGTGGCTAGATACATAAGAGCGGAAATGATAGAAGTGTTAAGTTCAGATTACATTCTGTTAGCTAGAGCGAAGGGTAATTCAACGATGCGTGTGTTATTTGGTCATGCATTACGAAATGCATTAATACCAGTAATCACAATTATAGTGCCAATGCTAGCAAGTATCTTAACAGGAACATTAACAATTGAAAATATATTTGGAGTACCAGGTCTCGGGGACCAATTTGTGAGATCTATACAAACGAATGATTTTTCAGTAATCATGGCAACAACATTATTATTTAGTACCTTCTTTATTGTTTCTATATTTATTGTAGACATACTATATGGAATTATAGATCCAAGAATTAGGCTGCAAGGAGGTAAAAAATAATGGCTGATAAAAGAGATGAAAAACTAAATGGTGATTATTCTAATGCAGTAATGACGCATACATCGGATGCAATTGCAGCTTCTGACTTTGTTGCAGCAAAGCAAGATATAGAAAAAGAACCAGAAATGCAACGTGAAAGTAAAAACTTTTGGCAAGATGCATGGGCGCAATTAAAAAGAAATAAACTCGCAGTTGTTGGTTTAATAGGTTTGATTATTATTATTCTATTTGCACTGATTGGACCATTATTTAGCTCGCATGACTATGTTGAACAAAATGTTGAAGAACGTAATTTACCTGCAAAAATACCTGTACTTGATAAAATACCATTCTTACCTTTCGATGGTGAGGGCGTTGATGGCAAGAGTGCTTATAAAGAAGCTGGCGCTGATGATAATTATTGGTTTGGGACAGACCAATTAGGCCGTGACTTGTGGTCTAGAACTTGGCAAGGTGCTCAGGTATCATTATTTATTGGTGTAGTAGCAGCATTGCTAGATATCTTTATTGGGGTAATATATGGTGCGATATCTGGGTTCTTCGGAGGTAGAGTAGATGATATCATGCAACGTATTATTGAAATTATAGCTTCTATTCCAAACTTAATTGTTGTTATTTTATTTGTACTAATATTTGAACCATCTATTTGGACAATTATTCTAGCTATGGCGATTACTGGTTGGATAGGCATGAGTCGTGTCGTACGTGGTGAATTTTTAAAATTGAAAAACCAAGAATTTGTAATGGCATCGAGAACATTAGGTGCTTCGAAATTTAAGTTGATATTCAAACATATTCTACCTAATACATTAGGTCCTATCGTAGTTACATCTATGTTCACTGTACCTAATGCAATATTCTTCGAAGCGTTCTTAAGCTTTATCGGTATAGGAGTACCAGCACCTAAAACATCTTTAGGTTCACTTGTGAATGATGGTAGAGCAATGTTATTAATTCATCCACACGAATTATTTATTCCAGCGATAGTATTAAGCTTATTAATATTATTCTTCTATTTATTTAGTGATGGATTACGTGATGCATTTGATCCGAAAATGCGTAGATAATAAAAGGGGGCAACATTATGTCAGAAAGAATATTAGAAGTAAACGATTTGCATGTTTCCTTTGATATCGACGCAGGGGAAGTGCAAGCAGTAAGAGGTGTAGATTTTTATTTGAATAAGGGAGAGACTTTGGCGATTGTAGGTGAGTCTGGATCTGGGAAATCCGTTACCACTAAAGCGATAACAAAGTTATTCCAAGGTGACACTGGTAGAATTAAACAAGGTGAAATCATCTTCTTAGGAGAAGATTTGTCTAAGAAGTCAGAAAAGGAATTAATAAAATTAAGAGGTAGAGACATCTCAATGATATTCCAAGATCCCATGACATCACTCAATCCAACAATGAAGATTGGTAAACAAGTAATGGAACCATTAATGAAACATAAAAATTATAGTAAGTCTAAGGCTAAAGAAAGAGCATTAGAAATTCTAAATCTTGTCGGTTTACCTAATGCCGAAAAAAGGTTTAATGCATATCCACATCAATTTTCAGGTGGGCAAAGACAAAGAATCGTCATCGCAACTGCGTTAGCATGTGAGCCCAAAGTATTAATTGCTGACGAACCTACAACAGCATTAGATGTTACGATGCAAGCTCAAATTTTAGATTTAATGAAGAAATTACAAGATAAAATTAGCACATCAATCATCTTTATTACACATGATTTAGGTGTAGTGGCAAATGTTGCTGATAGAGTTGCTGTAATGTATGGTGGCCAAATGATTGAAACAGGAGATGTAGATGAAATATTCTATGATCCGAAGCACCCTTATACATGGGGACTATTATCATCAATGCCAGATTTAACAACTGGTACAGATACTGAGTTATTGGCAATTCCTGGTACACCACCTGATTTACTACACCCACCAATTGGTGATGCTTTTGCTGAACGTAGTACGTATGCGCTGGAAATTGACTTTAAATCACCACCGCCATGGTATCAAGTGTCACCGACGCATTTCGTGAAATCATGGTTGTTAGATGAGCGTGCACCAAAGGTTGAGCCACCAGAAATGGTACAAAAACGTTTGCGTAGTATGCCTAATAATTTCGACAAACCTCAACAAGTAGAAAGGGTGTCGTTTAATGAAGCAAAATAATGAAGTGTTATTACAAGTTAAAAACTTAAAACAGTATTTTAACGAAGGTAAGCATAATGAAGTGAGAGCTATAGAAAATATTTCCTTTGATATTTATAAAGGTGAAACATTTGGTTTAGTTGGTGAATCTGGGTGTGGAAAATCTACTACGGGTAAAGCGATTATTAAATTAAATGATATTACAGATGGTGAAATCCTATATGAAGGTATTGATATACAAAAGATTAAAAACCGTAAAGATTCATTGAAATTTAATAAAAAAATGCAAATGATATTCCAAGATCCATATGCATCATTAAATCCTAGACTAAAAGTTATGGATATCGTTGCAGAAGGCATAGATATACATAAACTCGCAACGAGTACGAGAGATCGTAAAAAACGTGTATATGATTTATTAGAAACTGTAGGGTTAAGTAAAGAACACGCCAATAGATACCCACATGAATTCTCTGGTGGCCAACGTCAACGCATTGGTATTGCTAGGGCCCTTGCCGTAGAGCCAGAATTTATAATTGCCGATGAACCGATTTCTGCATTAGATGTATCGATTCAGGCACAAGTCGTTAATTTACTATTAAAATTACAAAAAGAAAAAGGGATTACTTTCCTATTTATTGCACATGATTTATCCATGGTGAAATACATTTCGGATAGAATTGCGGTTATGCATTTTGGGAAAATTGTAGAGTTAGGTTCTGCCGATGAAATTTATAATAATCCATTACATCCTTATACAAAATCTTTGCTCTCAGCTGTACCACAACCAGATCCAGAAAGTGAAAGATCAAGAAAAAGAACTTTTTATAAAGAAGAAAAGAATAATGAAGAACAAAGTTTTTATGAAATTCAACCAGAACATTATGTTTTGTGTACTGAGAGTCAAAAGAATAAATTTAAAGAAGAATTTAGTGTAAATTCTTAATAATAAATATTAGAGATGGGGGGATGACATATGAATTTTAAATATTTTAAAGTAATAGCCATGTTAGTTGTTGCATCGTTAATTTTATCTGCATGTGGCAATAGTAGTGGCAGCACATATAATGGCGATGGACAGGTTTTACGTAAAGTCCTACCTCAAGATATGACCACATTTGATTCAGCACATGCAACTGATAATATTACATTTGATATGTATAACCAAGTATATGAAGGGCTTTATACATTAGATGGTAAAGATCAAGCTAAACCAGCACTTGCAGATGGGAAACCCAAAGTAAGTAATGGTGGGAAAACTCTAGAAATAAATATAAGAAAAAATGCAAAATGGTCTAATGGAGACCCTGTTACCGCAAATGACTTTGTTTATGCATGGAAAAGAGTGTTAAATCCAAAAACAGCTTCTGAATATGCCTATATTATGTATGACATAAAAAATGCTGAAGATATCAATATGGGGAAAAAGAAACCAGATACATTAGGTGTTAAGGCAATTAATAAACATAAAATAAAAATTGAACTTACTAAACCAATTCCATATATTAAAGAATTACTTGCATTCGGAACTTTTATGCCAGTAAATCCAAAAATTGTAAAAAAATATGGTGAAAGATATGGAACTACACCAGACAAAACTGTATTTAATGGTCCTTTTAAAGTGACAAATTGGTCACCTGAAGACAAAATTCAACTAGTTAAAAATAATAAATATTGGGATAAGAAAGTCGTTAAATTAGATAAAGTAAACTTTAAAATCCTAAAAGATAGTCAATCAGGCGCTTCATTATATGATACGGGGTCTGTAGATGATACCATTATTACTTCAGAACAAGTTGATAAATATAAAGATAGTCCTGCTTTAAATAAACGACTACTAGCATTTACTTATTTTATTAAAATGAACGAAAAAACAGTTCCTGCCTTTAAAAATCAAGATTTTAGATTAGCAGTAGCGAAAGCAATTAATAAAAAAGAATATGTTAACGATGTATTAAATAATGGCTCAACGGTAATGGATAAATTTACCGCTAAAGATACTTTCTTATCACCTAATGGTGAAGATTATACTAAAGGTGTACATTCGCCGTTGAAATATAATCCAAAAGAGGCTAAGAAGCATTTAGATAAAGCTAAAAAAGCTTTAGGTCAAGATAAAATAGCATTTACATTAAATACAAATGAAACACCGGCTGATAAAGTGGGAGCACAATATTTGAAAAATCAAATTCAAACTAATTTACCCGGGGTAACTGTAAATATTAAATCAATGCCAGGTAAACAAAGAATTAGTTCTGAATTATCGGGTAATTATGTAAGTTCCCTTTCTGGTTGGGGTCCTGACTATGCCGATCCTCTAACTTTCCTTAATATCATGACAACAGGAAATTCACAAAACAATACTGATTGGGGAAGTAAGAAATATGATAATGCGATTAAAGAAACAAATGGTTCGCTGTTAAAACAAAAAGATAAAAGAGATCAAACACTTAAAGAAACAGAGGAATATATGCTAAAACAAGCACCAATAGCTCCTGTATTCCAAAAAGGGGAAGCACACTTAACAAATCCTCAAGTTAAAGGTGTTATTTATCACAAAATCGGTGGAGATACCAACTTAAAATATGCCTATATAGATAAATCCATCGATAGAGAAACTGGAAAAAAGAAAGATAAATAAATTTAATGACCTAACCTTTACTCAAGGTTAGGTCATTTTTGAAACTGAAAAAAACTGTCACCAAACATCACGGTTTGTTGACAGTTTTTATAAATAATATTTATCTTTTGCGTCCAAGACCCATAGCTTTTTCCATTTTTTTCAATGTTTTAAATGAAACTTTTTGAGCTTTGTCGCGACCTTTATCTAAAATATCATCTAACTCTGAAGAATTGAAGTAGCCTTCATATTTTTCTTGGAAGTCTGTTAAGAATGTTTTAACGATTTCAGCAAGGTCTGTTTTAAATACACCATAATTAGAATCTTTATATTTTTCAACGAGTGCATCTATTGATTCGTCAGTTAAGCTTGAATAAATAGATAATAAGTTTGAGATACCTGGTTTATTTTCTCTATCGAATTTAATAACGCCATCAGAATCAGTTACAGCACTTTTTATTTTCTTAGCTGCCACGTTTGGTTCATCTAATAATGATATAAAGTTTTTTTGATTGTCATCGCTTTTACTCATTTTTTTAGTAGGATCTTGTAAACTCATCACACGTCCGCCAACTTTTGGCATTCTTATTTCTGGTTTCACTAAAATATCATTATAACGTGAATTGAAACGATCAACTAAGTTACGAGTTAACTCTAAATGTTGTTTCTGATCATCTCCTACCGGAACGATATTTGTATTGTAAATCACGATGTCTGCTGCCATTAAAGGGGGATATGTTAGTAATCCTGCTGGAACACCTTCAGATGATTGTTTCGCTGATTTATCTTTGAACTGTGTCATGCGTTCTAGTTCGCCAATTGAAGATATCGTCGTTAACATCCAACTTGCTTGAACGTGTGCAGGAACCTCAGATTGTATAAATAATGTAGATTTATCTGGGTCTATGCCTGCTGCTAAATATATTGCTGCAAGTTGTCGTGTTTGTTTACGCAATTTTAAGCGGTCTTGTGGCATAGTGATTGCGTGTTGATCGACGATGCAAAAGAAACAATCGTAATCGTCTTGGACTTCACGAAATTGTTTCAATGCACCAATGTAATTACCAAGTGTTGGAATTCCGCTTGGCTGGATACCTGAAAATAATGTTTCCATTTTATGATGCCTACTTTCTAAATTATTATTTTATGCATATTACGTATAGTATAACAGTATTTCTTTCATTTGTAAGTTATGTTAGACTAAACATATATCAATATTTTTAACAAAAAATTGAACAAGAATTGCTTAGTTATGAAAAAAATTTTAAATAATTAAGAAATTCTCATTTAATTTTAATGTTAGAAGGGTATACTGTGTATTGTAAGGTTAGGAAGAGGAAGATACTTAGTATTTCTTAATCATATAAATAATGAAATCAAATGAATTTTATTCATGAAAAATAGGAGAGTGAGATGTATGGTAACATTATTTACTTCACCAAGTTGCACATCTTGCCGTAAAGCGAAAGCATGGTTACAAGAACATGACATTCCGTATACGGAGCGTAACATTTTTTCAGAACACTTAACAATTGACGAAATCAAACAAATTTTAAAAATGACTGAAGATGGAACAGACGAAATCATTTCTACACGTTCTAAGACTTATCAAAAATTAAATGTAGATATTGATGCATTACCACTTCAAGACTTATATTCTATTATACAAGACAATCCAGGTTTATTACGCCGTCCAATCATTTTAGATGACAAGCGTTTACAAGTTGGATATAACGAAGATGAAATTAGACGTTTTTTACCTAGAAAAGTGCGTACGTTCCAATTACAAGAAGCGCAACGTATGGTTGACTAATCAACACATAACAAATCAAAGATTGAGCCATAAAGTAGCATTGCATAGTGTTGCTTTATGGTTTCTTTTTTGTACCATAACAGATAAATACCGTACTAGGTCAACTCATCTGATTTTCAATTGTTTTATGCGTTATAATTATAGTTTAAAGCGTGCTGTTTTTTTGGCTTATGTCAGGGTATATGTTAATATAAGTAACCGGATAGAAAAAGGTGAAATTTAATCAAACAAAAGAATTGTAATTTTTTATATATTCTAATACAATAATGAGTACTATTCATCGACTGTAAGGAGTGAGATGATATGAGAATAGAGCGAGTTGACGATACTACTGTTAAATTATTTATAACATATAGTGATATTGAGGCAAGAGGATTTAAGCGTGAAGATTTATGGACAAATCGTAAGCGTGGGGAAGAATTCTTTTGGAATATGATGGAAGAAATAAATGAAGAAGAAGATTTTGTCGTTGAAGGCCCACTTTGGATTCAAGTGCATGCGTTTGAAAAGGGCGTAGAAGTTACAATTTCTAAATCTAAGAATGAAGACTTGGTTAATATGTCAGATGACGATGATGAAAATGAACAATTTGATTATCAAGTTAATGAATTATTATCACAAACATTTGAACAAGATGATAGCTTAGAAGAGCTATTCGATCAAAGACAACAACAAAAGACTAATGAGCAACCTAAAGGTCGTAAAGAACGCAAACCACAAGATGTTCGCACTGTTATTGTTAAGTTTGATGATTTAGAAGAAGTAATCGAATTTGCTTACCATAATGATCCTAAGACAGACGAATTTGAAGATTTATTATATAGTCTTAACAATGTTTATTACTATGCTGTTCATTTTGATGCAACAGTGGATCAAGAAACAATTAATGATAGTTATAGTCAATTACTTGAATTCGCATATCCAACAGATAAGACAGAAGTTTATCTAAATGACTATGCAAAAATTATTATGAGCCATAATGTTGCAGCACAAGTTCGTCGATATTTCCCAAGCACATCAGAATAAAGCAAGCTTTAATGAAAGCATCAATAGATAAACCTATCGAAGTATTACTTTGATAGGTTTTTTTAATTTTTTATATAAAAAGAGTAATAATCCTTTCTGCAACGTGTATATTTATGAGGTGAGAAAATGATATATGCAGTTGATCAATTACACCAACTCATTGATGCACGTATGGCCAACAGACAATTTAATTATTGGTGTCCACATTGTTCACGTAAAGTATATTTGCGCGATGGGACAAAAAAGATTGCACATTTCGCACATTATAAACAGGCTGACGCATATTGTAATAAAGGTGAAGGTGCTGAACATTACTTATTAAAATATAAACTAGCAGAATATTATAAAGTTCACGGATATGGGGTAAGTATTGAACCTTATATTAAATCGGCATTGCAGTATCCTGATATCGTAGTTGAACAAAGATATGCCATTGAAATTCAATTTTCTCAAATTAATTGTGATTTCGTGTTGAAAAGAACAAATGGTCTAACATTAAATAATTTAAATGTAGTATGGATTATAAAGAATCCTAATTATAATAAACGTAAATATTTATTGTTTTTGACTCGTTTTCAACGGGCATTTATTAATCCACGTAATAGAACATTGTTTGCTTGGGACTGGGTAAATCAGAAATTATTGTTGTATTATAATATTCAATTTTTAGGTGGTAAGTCATTTAGGGCG
This sequence comes from Staphylococcus sp. 231237_7MaSpsaltlick, assembly GCF_043107035.1. Classification (NCBI taxonomy): domain Bacteria; kingdom Bacillati; phylum Bacillota; class Bacilli; order Caryophanales; family Staphylococcaceae; genus Staphylococcus; species Staphylococcus sp. 231237_7MaSpsaltlick. The sequence continues at coordinate 32,440 of NZ_JBICNX010000026.1, read as the reverse complement.
CAATGTAAGGTGGTTTCGCCAGTTGAAATTATTTTAACAAATCAAATTTCAGAAGATATAAAGTTATATAAGTTGAGCTATAGCAAAGTAAAGCAATACATAAACCAGTGTCGGCATCGTCACTCAGTGTTAGAACCAACATTAAGCGTCATTTACAATTTAAGATTACAAATCAATGATGTGTGTAATTGCTTTGGTTTGATATTCAAGGAGCAGTTATTTATTCAATCACATCCAGTTTATTGGCAGTTACAACTGTATTATTTATTCTATACAGGGACTTATACTTTAGACAGCTTTAAAGAATTACTCAAATTTAATACATTTTATTTAAATGATATGAATCAAACAGAGATTGTACAATCAATTGTAAATCAATTTAAATTATATTATCGTATTTTCAATTGTAATAACGTGCAAAAAAACCGCTGAAATGAGAAAATTAAAGATAAGGAATTATATAGGAGGTTTACAGCATATTATGAGTCAACAATTAACAAGAGAAGAACAAGAACGTAAATATCCAGAATATACATGGGATTTATCAACTATATTTGAAAATGACGAAGCATTTGAAGCTGCCTTTAAGGAAGTAGAAGGTGAATTAGGTAAAGAGGAACAGTTTAAAGGACACTTAGGTGATAGTTCTGAAAAGCTATACCATGCCTTAGCTTTAGAAGATGAACTTGGTTCTAAACTTGAAAAAATTTATGTTTATGCGCATCTAAAGCAGGATCAAGATACAGCAAATGATAAATATAAAGGACTTGAATCACGTGCATATCAACTGATTATCAAATTTAGTTCTAGTTGGAGCTTTTTAATACCTGAAATTTTACAAATTGACGAATCTACCATTCAAGAATTTGTAGATTCAAATGAAGCATTGAAACGATATGCATTTGATCTTAAATTGATTAACGAAAAGCGTCCACATGTATTGAGTGCAGATAAGGAAAAATTATTAACAGAAGCGCAAGATGCCTTATCTACTGCGGATAATGTTTATGGTATGTTTAGCAATGCAGATTTAGAGTTTGAAGATGCAATTGATAAAGACGGTAATGCACATTCATTAACACAAGGCACATTTATTAAATGTTTAGAATCAGATGACCGTGTATTACGTAAATCAGCATTTGAAAATTTATATAAAGCATACGGTGCATTTAATAATACATTAGGTTCAACATTAGCTGGTGAAGTTAAGAAAAATGTATTTAACGCAAGATCACACAATTATAAAAGTGCTCGTGAAGCAGCACTAAGTTCTAATCATATACCAGAAACTGTTTATGATAACCTTATTAAAACAGTTCATGATTATTTACCATTACTACATCGTTACACAGAGTTACGTAAGTCACTATTGGGATTAGATGATATGAAAATGTATGATTTATATACACCATTAGTTAAAGATGTAAAATTTGAAATGCCATACGAAGAAGCAAAAGATTGGATGATTAAGGCACTACAACCAATGGGTGAAGAGTATATGAAGGTCGTCGAAGAAGGCTTGAATAATCGTTGGGTAGATGTATTTGAGAATAAAGGTAAACGCTCTGGTGGCTATTCATCTGGTGCGCATTTAACAAACCCATTTATCTTATTAAATTGGTCTGATACAGTATCTGATTTATATACATTAGTACATGAATTTGGCCATTCTGCACATAGTTATTTCAGTAGAAAGCACCAACCTTCAAATTCAAGTGATTACACTATCTTTGTGGCTGAGGTTGCATCTACATGTAATGAAGCTCTATTAAGTCATTATATGGATCAACATTTAGATGATGATAGACGTTTGTTATTACTAAATCAAGAATTAGAACGCTTTAGAGCAACATTATTCAGACAAACAATGTTTGCAGAATTTGAACATAAGATTCACCAAATTGAAGAAGCAGGTGAACCATTAACTGCTAATAGAATGAACGAAGAATATGCTAAATTAAATAAGCAATATTTCGGTGATTCTGTTGAAACTGATGAAAATATTAGCAAAGAATGGTCTAGAATTCCTCACTTCTATATGAATTATTATGTTTATCAATATGCTACAGGTTATAGTGCAGCACAAAGTTTGAGTCATCAAATTTTGACTGAAGGTCAACCAGCTGTAGAACGTTATATTAATGAATTCTTGAAAAAGGGTAGTTCAAATTATCCTATTGAAATATTAAAAAATGCTGGTGTGGACATGACAACTCCTGAACCAATTGAGCAAGCATGTAAAGTATTTGAAGAGAAATTGGATGCATTTGAAAAGCTTATGAAAGCTTAGTATGAATGAATTCGTTTTCAATATGACAAGTTTGTGACAAAGTGCATTTATTTAATTTAAATGCTTGAAAGGGTCATTTGACCGTGTTATATTATAAACATGAAATTAATCACATAACAAACATACCCCTTTGTTTGAAGTGAAAAAATTTCTCCCATCCCCTTTGTTTAGCGCCGTGTAATCAGACACGGCGTTTTTTTTATGCTCTTTTTTAAATAAATATCTCACTTATATTTCACAGGAACATATATTTGACATCATAAAGGGAAGTAACTATAATTAACTTGTATCTAAAATTAATACATGTAGGAGTTGGTTAATTATGAAAATAGCAGTCGTAGCAGCGAATGGTAAAGCAGGTAAATTAATAACAAATGAAGCGGTAGAAAGAGGTCTTGATGTAACAGCCATAGTGCGTAGTGAAAATAAAACAAAAGCCACACAAGTCATTCAAAAAGATTTATTCGATTTAACAAAAGAGGATATTGCAGAATTTGATGTAATTATTGATGCGTTTGGTCAACCAGATCAGGATAAATTGGATCAGCATAGTAAATCATTAGCATTATTAAGTGACTTAGTGAGTCATAGTGACCAACGTTTGTTGATTATTGGAGGAGCAGGAAGTTTATTTGTGGATGAAGCACACACTATGCGACTAGTAGATTCACCTGATTTCCCAGAAATGTTTAAGAAAACTGCATTGGCACAAACTAAAACATTAAATGAAATACAAGAACGCAATGACGTATTATGGACATTTATTAGCCCAGCACCTGATTTTCAAGTTGATGGTGAAAGAACTGGTGAATATCAAATTAGTGATGATGAAGTAATTGGTACTAGTGTAAGTTATGCTGATTATGCAATTGCAATGGTTGATGAGGCAATAGAAGGTAATCATATTCAAAAAAGATTCGCTGTATTTAGTAAGTAGTAATCAAAATAATTTGCTTTAGCAGTAGTTGTAAGTAAATATTTAATTAAAGTTAGTAATACAAATAGTTTCATCTTGAGTAATATTAGAAAATGCAATCCCATAGGTATTGTATATAAATGGTAATAATAGTTATCTAATTATACGTTGCGTAATAATTTATAACAAAAATAGAGTGTTTATGACATCAAATAAAATCACACAAAAGAGAGCTAATCCTTGAAGGATTAGCTCTTTTTTATATGTAAAATCATAAATTCTGGCTGAGTATTTGAGTGCATTCTATAATGTTTTAGAGCTGTATATTGGCAAGACACCTGTTGAAGTTATGCCAGTCGATGACAAAGGGTGAGACAGCATTCTTAGAAAACGAGTCAATCATACTAAAGTATTGAAAATAGCTATTCATATAAATTGAATTCATGCATCTAAGTACTAGTTATGTTGAATTTAAGGGACTTAAGTTCTATAACAAAAAATAGCTATGAAAATATCTATCATAATAGATTTCTTCATAGCTAAGTTTAATATGTTTTTTATCAAACATAAAAAGCGTGTTTCAAATTTTTGATCTCCAAAATTTGCCTTCTGGAGATTGCAATTTTTCAATTTTTTGTTGCAATGCTAATTTTTTAAGTTCTTTATTCATCAGTTTTTCAGGCCACTCATAAATAGTTAATAATTCCTCTTTAGTTACTAATTGTTGTTGTTTGATGTAATCTTCTAAACTTGGTGGTAATTCTTTTTCAATTGTAGTACCAATGAGTTCATTTATGATATACGTATAAATGTGATACGGATATAGACCTTCAACTTTCAAACCTTCTTCATGTACATCTTCATTAAAGAATACAAGAGTAGGCGCCTCTTCGATATCCATTTCTCTAGCAATATGCAAATCAACTTGTAAGCTTTCTTTAAGACAACTATTGTGTAAGTCTTCCTTGAATACCTCATAGTCGAGGCCGGCATTGGTAATGCAATTATTAACCATAGATTCTGTGATGATGTCTCGCTTAGGGATGATTTCATTTTGTACAAGGTGAATAAAGCGTTCTGCACGTAATCTACCTTGTAATTCGGCAGCTTTATAAGATAGTGCAATATTGTCTAAGTCTGATGTACTTTGTGCTTGGCACTTTGTCAAAACACGTAATGAAGGGTTAAGTATATGCCTAATGCTGACATATTGCTTATATTCAATTCTCAGTTTTGAGAGTATTGCAGATAGTTTAAAACATTCTTTACTAAATGGATCGAAAAATGAATAAATTTCTATTTTACTCACAGGTGAAAGATTTGCATCTTCACGACTATTAGCATGTATCAATTTTAGTTCTTCAGTCATGTTTTTTTCACCTACAATTAAATTTCGGAATTTACCATATGGTTTGCTGTTAAACGTAATCTTTCAAATAAATAATCTCCGACACCTGCTGGCAATTGTGCATGTTGTATTGCACTATACATATTTTCGAGCCAAGCGTCACGCTCATAATTTGAAATTTTAAAATCTAAATGACGTCTTTTTAACATAGGGTGACCATGTTCTTCTGAATATAATGGCGGTCCACCTAAAAACTGCGTCAAAAACTGCTTTTGCTTTCGACTTGTTTCACTAAAATCTCCCGGAAAAAGATGGTTAATCCTATCATCCTTTTCTACGAGTGAATAAAAGTAATCAATCATGTTATATAAGGCATCTTGTCCTATAATTTCATAAGGTGTTTGCGTCATATTATCACCATGTTCTCTTAATATAATACTAATATAACATGAATATTTACATTTGGAAGTAATTCGACTTTTAGGCAATTGTGTTGACTATTTTTCGTTGAGTTTTGCTTTGCGTGAGAAGAATCTTTGGACTTTATTATCAGGTGTTTGGTGTTGGATATTGAATTGTTCTAACAATGATTTGAAGTTCTGTAGTCCTTTATCATAATCGCTTACTTCATATTCCAATTCATAATCCTCTTGGTCTAAATAGCTACTGTGATCAAGTACAAGTAAATTATCTGACACCTTACTTTCAACACGATTCGTTGTAAGTGCACCTAAGATAGTTAATTCATCTAATGTTATATCCATCTGTTTAAGTTGCTCTATAATGTCTGATGGTATTGTATCTGGAGTTATAACTTTATCTAGCTGTGGGACAATAGAGGTCTCAAAGTTATACTCCATTAAACCAACTTCTGCTGGGACCTTTAAAGTCATTTCATTATAATCGGCTTTAACACGAATTCTTAAGGCAGATTTATGTGCTTTTAATTGGAAATCTGGGGTATCAATATAGTAATTCGTTTGGCTAAAAGGAATAATTCCTTTAAAATACGTGTCGTAAATTTGTTGATATTCTGTTTGCGACAAAAGTTGTTTAAATTCTATTTCATTATTCGTTGACAATATATACACTCCTAAGTTTAGGCAATTAATGTATTAATTTTAAACTACAGAGCGAATAATTTAAATTGAAGTGCATTATTTTGAAAAATAATTTAATAGCGAACATCGGTTGATGATATTTGAGTAGTCATGTAACGTGTTATGTAACTTCAAATTATGTTAAAATAGTGGGGAATAAGGAGGAACAAGCATGCGTATATATGTAAATGAGATTAAAGTAACAGAGGATAGTATAAATTGTTATACAGAAACGTTAACAGAAGGTTTACAGGAAGCTGGACAAATGCTTGTTGACAGTGATAATTATAGTTTTGCGTATATTTTAGATGATGGGCAATCGTATTCCTATCTAATCTTTGTACAAGAAACTTGGTCGATGTTACATGAAAATAAGGGTAAAAAGATTATAGTTAATGATGATTTAGAATTAGAACATTTCGAAAGAGAATTCAATTACATATTGGATAATATCCAAGGTAATTCAAATTATGGTAAGGAGTTTGTTTCCGTTGTTGAAGAGACTTTCGAATTAGAGTGAAGCGGAGTGAGGCACAATGAATCAATGGGATCAATTTTTGTCGCCCTATAAACAAGCAGTCGATGAATTGAAAGTGAAACTAAAGGGCCTTAGAAAACAATATGAGGTTGATGATAATGCATCGCCAATTGAATTTGTCACAGGTAGAGTCAAACCAATGACAAGTATCATTGATAAAGCAAATAAACGTGGCATTCCTTTTGATCGATTGCATGAGGAAATGTATGACATTGCTGGTTTGCGCTTAATGTGCCAATTTGTCGATGACATTGATGTCGTAGTCAATTTATTGAGACAACGACAAGACTTTAAAGTTGTAGAAGAGCGTGATTACATTAGTAATACAAAGCAAAGTGGTTATCGTTCATTTCATGTCATAATTGAATATCCGATTGAAACTTTACAAGGGGAGAAAAAGATTTTAGCGGAAATTCAAATTAGAACATTGGCGATGAATTTTTGGGCAACGATAGAACATACCTTGCGTTATAAATATGATGGTGATTATCCACCTGAAATCCAACATCGATTAGAGAGAGCAGCCGAGGCAGCATTTTTACTAGATGAAGAAATGTCAGAAATCAAAGAAGAAATTCAAGAAGCGCAAAAATACTATTCTAAAAAGCGCGCAAAAAAGCAAAATGATAACTAGAGAGGTGCAATCTTGCGATATACAATTTTATCTAAAGGTGATTCGAAATCAAATGCATTAAAGCATAAAATGATTAATCATATGAAAGATTTCCAAATGGTTGAAGATCCAGATAATCCTGAAATTGTTATTTCAGTTGGTGGTGATGGGACTTTACTTCAAGCATTCCATCAATATAGCCATATGTTGTCTCGATGTGCCTTTGTCGGTGTACATACTGGACATTTAGGCTTTTACGCTGATTGGCTTCCTCACGAGGTTGAAAAGTTAATCATAGAAATAAACAATTCTGAATTCCAAGTGATAGAATATCCATTGCTCGAGATTATCGTACGTTATAATGATAACGGATATGAAACACGTTATTTAGCATTAAATGAAGCAACGATGAAGACTGAAAATGGCTCTACTTTAGTTGTAGACGTTAATATACGTGGTAATCAATTTGAACGCTTTAGAGGTGATGGTTTATGTGTGTCAACGCCATCAGGTTCAACAGCTTATAACAAAGCTTTAGGTGGTGCATTAATCCACCCGTCATTAGAAGCAATGCAAATTGCCGAAATTGCTTCTATTAACAATAGAGTGTTTAGAACAGTAGGTTCACCTTTAGTATTGCCAAAGCATCATACTTGTTTAATTACACCAGTTAATCACGATACAATATTGACGTCTATTGATCATGTGAGTATCAAACATAAAAATGTTAATGCAATACAATTTCGAGTTGCTAATGAAAAGGTAAGATTTGCAAGATTTAGACCCTTCCCATTCTGGAAGAGGGTTCATGATTCATTTATTTCTAGTGGAGAAGATGAATAATGGAATTTAACTTTCATATTCATCATCGCGAAACAGTTAAATTTTTTTTACAAAATAATGATTTTTCAAAGAAAAGTATAAGCGCCATTAAACGTAATGGCGCTTTATTAGTTAATGGACAACCAGTAACCGTTAGACACAAACTCTTGGAAGGTGATAGCTTATGCGTTCAATTACCCAAAGAGCAACCTAGTGGTAATTTAGTGCCTTTTGATAAAGCACTTACTGTTTTGTATGAAGACGAATATTTGCTTATTGTATCTAAACCAACAGAGCAAAATTGTGCGCCTTCTAGAGACCATAAACATAAAAGTTTGGTAGAACAAGTGTTGAGCTATTTTCAACAACATTCCCTCGAGTTAACACCACATATAGTCACACGTTTAGACCGAAATACCTCAGGCATTGTAATTATTGCTAAACACGGTTATATTCATCATTTAATGTCGCAAACGTCTATAGATAAACGATATATTTGTGTTTGTCATGGGAAAGTGAAACAACAGGGCATGATAGAAGCGCCCATTGCGAGGCACCCAGATAGTATCATTCAACGTCATGTTCATGATTCTGGAAAGTATGCACAAACAATGTTTCAAAGATTAAAGGTTAAATCACAATATAGCTTATGTGTGGTCCAATTGTTAACTGGTAGAACACACCAAATTCGTGTTCATTTTCAGTATATAGGACATCCGTTAGTCGGTGATGATTTGTATGGTGGAAAACAGGATATATATAATCATCAATTATTGGGATGTAAAAAAGTTTCGTTTATACATCCAATAACAAACCAAAAAATTGAAGTAATTGATCAATATGACACAATAGAAACAAAATTTAATATGCTATAATTTAATCATTCATGGAGGTGTGAATATGGCAAATGAAAGAGATTCAATCACTTTAGAGGACGAACAGGTATATGATAAAGATTTACTCGATCGATTACTACATGAGAATCAGATTGACGCGTTTAGAGAAGAATTTTTATCAATGCACAACTATGAACAAAGTGAATATTTTGAAGACAGTGATGATGATATTCGTCAACGAATCTATGAAGTATTATCGCCAGAAGAGGTTGCAGATTTCTTCGAACAACTAGAAATTGATGAAGAAGATTATGAGGCATTGTTTGATACGATGGATGCTACATATGCGAGTAAAGTGTTAGAGGATATGTCATATGATAACGCCGTTGATATTATGAACCAATTGTCTAAGCAAAAGGTCGTCAGTTTACTGACATTGATGAATCGTGAGGACGCTAAGGAAATCAAAGCGTTATTACATTATGAAGAAGATACTGCCGGTGGTATCATGACTACCGAGTATATTTCGCTTAAAGCAACAATGCCAGTAAAGGAAGCATTGATGCATGTTAAAGAACAGGCTCCGGATGCTGAAACAATTTACGTTATATTTACTGTCAATGATGATAAGCAATTAGCTGGTGTGTTATCACTGAGAGATTTGATTGTTGCAGAAAATGATGCTTATATCGAAGACATTATGAGTGAACGTGTCATTAGTGCTAATGCTGCCGACGACCAAGAGGATGTAGCACAGAAGATGCGAGACTATGACTTTATCGCAATGCCAGTTGTCGACTACCAAGATCATTTGTTAGGGATTATCACTATCGATGATATCTTAGACGTTATGGATGAAGAAGCAAGTGAAGACTACTCTCGTTTAGCCGGTGTATCAGATGTCGATGCGACAAATGATTCTATTTTGAAAACAGCAACGAAACGTTTGCCATGGTTAATCATCTTGACGTTCTTAGGTATGATTACAGCAACAATACTAGGTTCATTTGAAGATACATTAGCAAAGGTTGCATTATTAGCAGCATTTATACCTATTATTAGCGGGATGTCAGGGAATTCAGGGACACAATCATTAGCCGTATCAGTACGTAATATTTCAACAGGTGAAATTGATGAGGAAAGTAAATTTAAGGTTGCTTTACGTGAAGCAGGGAGTGGCTTTTTAAGTGGCTTGGTTTGTGCAATATTACTCTGTATTATCATTGTGATTATTTATGGACAACCAATTTTAGCAATAATTGTCGGATCAAGCTTGACAATTGCAATGACAGTAGGTACATTAGTTGGTTCAATGATTCCTTTAGTAATGAATAAATTGAAGATAGATCCAGCCGTTGCTAGTGGACCATTTATAACAACAATTAATGATATTGTTAGTATGTTAATCTATTTTGGATTAGCTACATCATTTATGTCTTATTTAACATAGGGGGGTTATATGGAATTCGTATCACTTGTTGTAGTAGTTTTAGCAGCATTTTTAACACCTATTTTAGTAAATCGACTTAGAATTACATTTATACCCGTCGTCGTTGCAGAAATATTAATGGGTATCGTTATTGGTCACTCATTTTTAAATTTAGTAGAACGTGACGAAATGCTAAATATATTATCAACATTAGGATTTATATTTTTAATGTTTTTAAGTGGATTGGAAATAGATTTTAAAGCTTTTAAAAAGGATAAAAGTGGAGAACAGCAAGAAGAAGGAACACGCAAAAAGAAAGAACCGGGGCATTTACAATTAGCACTTGTAGTATTTATGTTTATCATGATTATTTCAATTGTTTTTGCATACATGTTTAAATGGTTTGGATTGATTGATGATGTCTTATTAATGGTCATCATTATTTCAACGATATCACTTGGCGTGGTGGTTCCAACATTAAAAGAAATGAATATCATGAGAACGACAATTGGACAATTTATTTTGCTCGTTGCAGTCTTAGCAGATTTAGTAACCATGATATTACTTACAGCCTATGGTACCATACATGCGTCTGGTAGCACTTCACTTTGGTTAATAGGTAGCTTGGTTGTATTTACAATTATCTTTTACTTATTGGGTGGTATCTTTAAGAAGGCCCAATTCTTGCAAAAATTAATGGACGGTACGACACAAATTGGTATACGTGCAGTGTTTGCATTGATTATTATGCTCGTAGCATTAGCAGAAGGTGTTGGCGCAGAAAACATTCTTGGTGCATTTCTTGCTGGTGTCGTCGTATCACTATTAGGACCTGATGAAGATATGGTTGAAAAGCTAGATTCATTTGGTTATGGTTTCTTTATTCCTATATTCTTTATCATGGTCGGGGTTGATTTAAATATCCCAACTTTAATCAAAGAACCGTCATTATTATTAATTATTCCATTTTTAATAATTGCGTTCTTAATTTCTAAGCTGATTCCAGTATTTTATATACGTAGATGGTTTGATATGAAGACGACAATTTCATCTGCCTTCTTACTCACATCTACGTTATCATTGGTTATTGCATCTGCTAAAATTGCAGAACAACTAGGAACAATTTCTCCTGAAATTTCAGGTATTTTAATACTAAGTGCAGTAATTACATGTGTATTTGTGCCAATAGTATTTAAAAAGATGTTCCCAATACCAGATGAAGCGACAAGACAAATTGAAGTGAGCTTAATTGGTAAGAACCAACTGACGATTCCAATTGCTCAAAATTTATCATCACAGCTATATCAAGTTTCGCTTTATTATAGAAACGACCTTAGCGATAAGCGTAAACTATCTGATGCAATATCTATGATAGAAATTGCAGATTATGAGGAAGAATTATTAGAGCGACTAGGTCTATTCTCTCGTAATATCGTTGTTTGTTCGACAAATGATGATGCCATTAACCGTAAAGTAGCATTAATGGCTAAAGCGAAAGGTGTCAAACGTGTAATTTGTCGTCTAGAGTCAAGTTCTGAAGATGAAACATTACAGAAACAAGGTATCGAAGTCTTTAGTAGTTATATGAGTAATAAGATTCTCTTAAAAGGTTTAATTGAAACGCCTAACATGCTTAATCTCTTAAGTAATGTTGAGACATCATTATATGAAATTGCCATGTTAAATCATCAATACGATCAAATCCAATTACGTAATTTCCCATTCGATGGCGATATTATCTTCGTGCGCATTATACGTAACAATGAATCAATTGTTCCACATGGAGATACACAATTACGTTATAGAGATAGATTAATCGTTACAGGTTCTAAAGAATATGTAGATGAATTGAAACGAGAATTAGAATTATATTACTAATGATAGAAGACAATGGTCTAAAGTATTTGCTTTAGGTCATTGTTTTTTTTATGTGGTGAAATAATTTAAGTATATCTAAGCACAATGTTAGTAAAATAAATTGTTCAAATAATATAACCAATGTTAAAATAAAGAGTATTGAAATTGGTATCGAGTGGGCACCATTATTCATTATCTCGAACCAGTTTAAATTGAATATTTTCAAAAGGAGTTATATCATGTTTAATTTAGAAAATAAAACATATGTTATTATGGGTATCGCTAATAAGCGTAGTATCGGTTTTGGTGTAGCTAAAGTATTAGATCAACTTGGTGCGAAATTAGTATTTACATATCGAAAAGAACGTAGCCGTAAAGAGTTAGAAAAGCTTGTTGATCAATTAAATCAAAAAGAACATCATATCTTCCAAATTGATGTTCAAAATGATGAAGATGTTATTAATGGTTTCTCAAAAATTGGTGATGAAGTAGGTCATATTGATGGCGTGTATCACTCAATTGCATTTGCTAATATGGAAGACTTACGTGGTCGTTTCACTGAAACATCTCGTGACGGTTTCTTATTAGCACAAGACATCAGTTCATATTCATTAACAATTGTTGCACGTGAAGCTAAGAAATTGATGCCTGAAGGTGGTAGTATCGTTGCTACAACTTACTTAGGTGGCGAATTTGCAGTACAAAATTACAACGTAATGGGTGTAGCTAAAGCAAGTTTAGAAGCAAACGTACGTTATTTAGCATTAGACCTAGGTGAAGATAACATCCGAGTAAATGCCATTTCTGCAGGTCCAATTCGTACGTTAAGTGCTAAAGGCGTTGGCGGATTTAACACAATTTTAAAAGAAATTGAAGAACGAGCACCATTAAAACGTAACGTAGATCAAGAAGAAGTTGGTAAAACAGCTGCATATCTATTAAGTGATTTATCTAGCGGTGTAACTGGTGAAAATATTCATGTTGATAGTGGATTCCACTGTATTAAATAATATATAAGATTTAACAATAATGAACTACTACTGAAGTATTGTTACTTCGGTAGTAGTTTTTTTATGCTTAATTTGATGCAGTATAGAATTTCATAGAATAGATTGAGTTACAGTCAAAGGTTGAATAAATAAAATTAATAGAATATTTTTATTAGTGGATATATCGACTGTCATCATAGTCTAAAAATCCAAATAAATAGAGAGCTAATCCGTATTGAATCATACGGGTTAGCTCTCTTATTTAATATTAAAGCTTTATTACTTAATGATTTAGCATAATGTTAATCTTTGACATCACTGTTTGCTTTATCGATGATTTGTTGTCTATAGTTATAAATATTTCTGACTATCGTTTTTATCACTGCGTAAAGTGGTACGGCTACAAGGATTAAAGTGAAGCCGCCTAAATTACCTGCAGCAAGGATTACTACAATGATTGTGAGTGGATGAATGTTTAATGATTTCCCCATAACATTTGGTGTAATAACATTACCTTCTAACTGTTGAGCAATTAATGTAATAATACAAACCCAAATAAATGTTGCTGGACTTTGGATGATAGCAATAATAGCTGCTGGTGCAAATGCCATCCATGGTCCTAAGAAAGGAATCATATTAGCAATACAAGCAAACATGACTAATAGTAATGTGTAATTTAAACCAACAATTGTGTAACCGATATATAAGATAATTCCTAAGATAATACTTACGGTAACCTGACCTTGGATATAAGATTTAAGTGTGTTATCTAAATCTTTTAACAATTCTACAACAAAAATCTTTCTATTTGATTTAAATAATTTTGCGATAAATGGAATGAATTTCTCATGATCTTTTAACATATAAATTAAGAAAAACGGTACCATTATGAGTAAGAATAATGTAGAAATGAATGATGTAATATAAGTGAATGAGTTTGAAAGGATATCTGCAACGCTATCACTCATATTTTGTACCATTTTATTGATTCGATCAGTCACATCTGATGGAAGTCTCTCCATCTGATCAAGAGAGAAATTAATAATATGTTGTACCTCATGTTGTAACATAGGAATTTGATTAATTAAATTCTCTATTTGCTCCATTAATAATGGACCAACGATACCTACAATAATACTAATAATAATGATTAAACCAATAAAGATGATTAAAATGCTTCCCCAACGAGGGACTTTGTATTTTTCCAATAACTTTTGAAATGGTAAACAAACATAGAATAGAAATCCACTCAGTAAGAATGGAATCAATACTGACTGAATAATCACAATAAATGGAGTAAAGACGCTATGGACTTCCATTGCTAGTTTAATAAGTAGAAACAGGATTAATAGCGCGATACCTGTTCTAAACCATACTTTATTTAGCATGGGGCAGTTCCTCCTAAATTTAACTTTAATTGAAGTACTTTTCAGTATATATCATAAATAGGGAGAACAAAAGATAAAACTTAATGGTAAATAAAGAAGATAAGCTACAGTATAGTATTTATTTAAAGATTTAATTACAATTACTTCAACGTTTCTTTATAGCAGTATTACGTTAACACTATAATACGATAAAATGTTTATAAATTAGTGTTTATTAACTTTATAGATAATTAAAAAATAACTTTAGAAATTCATTGCGAGGAACTTTTTGCACGTGTATAATGAGTAAAAATATATCATTTTACATATTGTACAATAAGGGGGATACATTATGTTCGAAAGTTTTCTTACTTGGATTTATGATATTGTGTGGAGTAAGCCATTAGTTTACGGATTATTATTAACGGGGATTATTTTTTCATTGATGATGCGCTTTTTCCAAGTGCGTCACTTTAAGGAAATGATTAGATTGATGTTTCATGGGGAGAAATCACCAACGGGTATTTCTAGTTTCCAAGCGATTGCATTATCGCTTGCAGGTCGTGTTGGAACTGGGAATATTGTTGGTGTGTCAACTGCTATATTTATTGGTGGTCCTGGTGCAGTTTTTTGGATGTGGGCAACGGCGTTCTTAGGAGCGAGCAGTGCATTTATTGAATCGACGTTAGGTCAAATATATAAACGAGAAGAAAAAGGTCAATACCGTGGTGGTCCAGCGTTTTATATTGAATCAGGTATTAAGGGGAAAATGGGCAAAATATATGGTTTAATATTTGCTGTCGTAACGGTTGTATCCGTTGGTTTACTTCTACCGGGTGTACAATCCAATGCAATAGCTAGTTCGATGAAGAATGCATTTAATATCCAACCTTGGATTATAGCTATCGCACTTGCAATTATTTTAGGTCTCATTATATTTGGTGGAATAAAATGGATTGCGAATGCAGCAACAGCAATCGTGCCTTTTATGGCAATCGCTTATATTTTAATGGCAGTTATTATTATCTTTTTAAACATAGAGCAAGTTCCAGCGTTATTTGCACTTATCTTTAAATCAGCATTTGGTTTACAAGCAGCATTTGGTGGAATATTTGGAGCTATGATTGAAATTGGTGTTAAAAGAGGGCTTTATTCTAACGAAGCTGGTCAAGGTACTGGACCGCATGCGGCAGCAGCTGCGGAAGTATCGCATCCAGCTAAACAAGGATTAGTTCAGGCATTCTCAGTATATGTTGATACATTATTTGTATGTACAGCTACTGCATTAATTATTTTGTTATCTGGCACGTATAATGTATCTAGTAATAATGGTGAGACAACAGATAAGTCTAATTTAATTAAAGATAATGGTATTTTTGTTGAAATGTCTAATGGAGATAAGGATTACTCAGGAACTGCAATGTATGCACAAGCTGGTATCGATAAAGCATTCCAAGGTGGTAGTTATCACTTCGATCCAGCATTTTCAGGTATAGGTTCATATTTTATTGCTTGTGCATTGTTCTTCTTTGCATTTACGACAATTTTGGCATATTACTATATTGCTGAAACTAATATTTCATATTTGACTAGAAAGCGTTCAAAAAACTTTAGTTTCTTCTGGATTAATGTCACAAGAATTGTACTGATTGTTGCAACGATTTATGGTGCAATTAAAACGGCAGATATTGCATGGATGATGGGGGATTTAGGTGTCGGAATGATGGCATGGTTGAATATCATTGCGATTTGGATATTGCATAAACCTGCTATCAATGCACTTAAAGACTATGAACAACAGAAAAAACAACTGGGTTCAGGCAAAATGGCAATTTATAAACCTGACCCTAAAAAGTTACCACAAGCTACATTTTGGTTGCATGATTATCCGAAACGTTTGAAAGAAGAAGAGAATATTAAGTCATAGAAGTAATACTAATAAAATATAAAGCGAATTATTTTAAAAAATTGCGTCTCTTGGTACAATGTCATTAAGACAACTAGGGGGCGCTTAATTTATGTATGAATTTCAACCGGGAAACATTAATAAAATAGAATTTCCAAGTGAAATATTAGAAAGAGATGTCACGTTATCGATTTATTTACCTAAGGACTTTACTGAACTTTTTAAATATAAGGTTGTATTTTGTTTTGATGGTTTGGACTTTTTTAGTTTTGGTAGAATCCATCGAACATATGAGCAATTATGAGCAAAAAATAAAGTTGAACGTGCTATATTTGTTGGTTTTCATTATGAAGATGTGGACAAACGCCGTGCTGAATTTCATCCACAAGGTGCTAGGACGCCGTTAACTGTGAAAGCTGTAGCAAATGAGATATTGCCATTTATAGATCGAACATTTCCGACATTTAAAGTGGGTAACAGTCGCATATTATTAGGCGATAGTTTAGCTGGAAGTGTCGCATTGATGACTGCATTATCGTATCCTAGGGTATTTAGTCAAGTAGGTATGTTAAGTCCGCAACATGATGAGGTTATAACTACAATGTTTGACCGTTGTCAATTTCAAGAACAGCTTACTATATGGCACATTGTAGGGCTTGAGGAAGATGATTTTGAATTACCAACAACTGGTAAGCGAGCTGATTTTTTAACGCCGAACCGTGAATTAAATCAACTTATTGCAACATCTGGTGTTACATATCATTATTTCGAATTCGATGGCGGCCATAGATGGAAATCGTGGAAGCATTACTTAGACGATTTACTAATTTATTTTTTATCAGATAATATTTCTTTTTAATTATCTGAAGTAAATTTAGTTTAAAGTAACGAATTTTTAGAAAATTTGATATAATGAAAGTATGTTAAACAAAGGAGGAATTTAAATGATTTTAGGATTGGCATTAATTCCGTCGAAAGCATTTCAAGATGAGGTAAATGCATATCGTAAACGTTATGATAACCATTATGCGACAATTATGCCGCATATTACGATTAAGGGGCAATTTGAAATAGACGATAGTGAATTAGAGTCTGTAAAGGATGTCATTAAATCTAGACTTGAAGGTATTCCAGCTGTAGAGGTACATGCTACAAAGGCATCTAGTTTTGCTCCTACAACGAATGTCATTTATTTTAAAGTACAAAAAACAGAAGCGCTTGAAAAATTATTCAATCAGTTTAATAAAGGCGATTTTTATGGTGTAGCAGATCATCCATTTGTGCCTCACTTTACGATTGCTCAAGGACTTACAAGCCAAGAATTTGAAGATATTTACGGTCAATTAAAACTTGCGGGAATTGATTATAAAGAAACGATTGAACAACTTTCTTTAGTTTATTATGAGGAAAAAGAAGAAAAATGGAAGTTACTAGAAAGCTTTAATTTAGCTTAAGCTAAAGCCCATTAATTGTTAATCAACGTTTACTTGTTATATTTAGGAATTAAAAGTAGTACCAGTTAAAATATTATGGTACTCAATAACTGATGGTCTCTATTGTTATATAGATAGGGGCCATCTTTTTTTGATTTTACTCAATAATTAAAATCAAAATATTGAAAGTAGATGTATAATCCATTTTCAAAAATTAGATTTTCCAAGTAAATATAATTAATAAATGGAGCGAATAACAATATTCAAGTTATTAATATAAAAAATAGAGTTAATCCGCAATATGCGAACTAACTCTTATGTGGAAAATGGATTGTGATAATCCATTTTATATTTAATAACGCTGTGCTTTTCTAGCTTTAATAAAGTAAACACCATAGAATATGGCTAGGAATAAAAAGACGAATGCTGAGAAATAAAATGTGTTATTAACAGATTTAGTGAATTCTGTAATCAATCCACCGACAATCGGACCAATCATAGAGCCGAAACCTTGAATACTATTAAATACACCCCATGTTTCCTCTTGTTCTTCTTGATGAATGTGACTTGCCATAAATGTATTCCAAGCTGGTAACAACAAACCATACATTAAACCAATAAATACTGCTAAAATCCATACAAGGTAAATATTTGTAATTAAAGATAGTGTAAATATCATCAATGTATAAAGTAAAAATCCACCAAAGATCATGCTATACATAAATTTGTGTCCATTATTATCAATAATCTTTGATAAAAACAACATTGAAAATGCACAAGCAATACCACCAAAGACGATAGCTAAAGTATATTCAACAGTAGAAACGCCTACCACCTTTGTTGCATATGTAGGTAAGATTGGTACTAACGCCGTTATTGACGCACCTTGTAATAAAATACCAGGAAATAGTAGTAAATGTCTCTTGGTTACATTTACGATTTGACCAACTTGTTGCTTTACAGGACGCGTATTATAGTTTGTTAATCTGATTTTTACAAAATAATATAGAATCCAAGCGATTAATACGACAAATGACATTAAAAAGGCAAATTGTGTAGGGTGGAATTTAAATATAATATTCATTCCAACCATTCCGACAAGTAAACCTAATAACCATGAAAAGTACACATATCCCATCTGTTTACCGCGATGGTTCTCATCTACACTAGCCAACATAATCACCCAGATTGGACTGACCGCAATACCGAGTAAAACAGCACTAAGTATTAATACAATTGGGGCAGTAGGGAACCATATAACTAAGAATAAGCTAACAAAGGCTAATAAAAAGCCTAGTGTTAATACGAGCTTTGAACCTAAACGTTTTAAGAGAAATCCTATCACAAAATTGGTTGCAGCATCAGCAATAAAATGAATAGAAATAGCAGTAGATGTTATACCTACCGCTATTGACGTTGCTGTTGGTAACAGCGATAGGTAACTTAACACGTACATACCTCTCGCAAATTCCATCAAAAATAGAATGATTAACATAATTATGAAATTTTTAGAAATGCCATTTTTATTTAACGAAGAGCTTTGCATATAAAGGAACCTTTCCGTAAACATCCTCATAACGAGATGAATGGTCAATTAAGTCTAATAAATCTATACATAATTTATACGTAGAATAAGGTATACGTGAATCATTCATTGCTTGCGACATTGAAGCTAAAGCTGTAGGTGTATTAGTTAAAGCTGCAACTTGTTTAATCGCTTCTTCGGGCGTATCTGCAATGCGGCCGTATCCCTTTTGCTCAAAGTAGAGTGCATTCTCTAGTTCTTGACCTGGTGCTGGATTTAAGAAAATCATTGGAATTTGTCGTGTTAGTGCTTCAGAAATCGTAATGCCACCTGGCTTAGTAATCATAAGTTGACTCGAAGCCATCCATTCATTCATATGTTTGGTATAACCAAGAATTAAAACATTATCATAATCTTTAAATATTGCTGATAATGAACGTTTAAGTTCTTTACTCTTACCACAAATCATCACGACTTGTGAATGAGGACTGCTTTCAAGTATTTCTTGAATCATTTGATCAAAACCTTTAGATACACCAAATGCACCTGCCGACATTAAGATTGTTGGTTTATCTGGATCTAAGTTGTTCTGACGTAACCAAGTTGCTTTATCAATATCTTGTTCAAATTTATCTGAAATCGGAATACCTGTAACTTTAATTTGTTCTCTTGGAACACCAATATCCATAAATTCACTCTTCAACTCATCTGTTGCTACGTAGTATCTTTGTGAATGTGGGGTAATCCAGTTCTTCTGTAAGCGATAGTCAGTCATAACAGTTGCGATAGGAATATTCATATCGAATTGTTCTGTGAGTACTGACATGACGGGTGTAGGAAAAGTTAATAAGATTAAATCAGGTTTTTCCTTTAATAACAGGTTAATCAATTTATTTAGTCCATAATACTTATAGAAACATTTATCTATTTGGTCTGGGCGACTATAGTAAAATGCCTTGTACATTTTTCTGAAATATTTAAAGCTATTAATGTACCATTTCTTACATATAGAAGTCAGAATTGGGTGAGCTTCTAAAAATAAATCGTGTTCAATAACAGTTAAATTGTCTAGATTCATTTCATTAAATTGATTTACGACACTTTGCGTCACCTGTAAATGACCATTACCAAATGAGCCAGTAATAATCAATATTTTTTTATTTTGAGTAACCATTAATAGCCACCCTCCAATAGTATAATTTATCTCATGCTAAGTTTAACGCATTTTTTTATCATGCGAAAGAAAAAACACAATAATTAAAGATTATATCATTTTACTTTATGATATGAAATAATTCATACTGAATCATGAGTTTATATAGCATAGAAATTATATTGTTTTATACATTACCCATACCACTAAAGTGAGATTATATGCCATGTATATGTGGAATTAAGAAATATTATAAGAAAAATTAACATGGATAACATACAAAGTTAATATTATTAGTATATCGTACAAATTCAATCTATAGAAACAATTGAAAATTGTGAACGATAATTATTAGCATTATATTTTAACTTTAAGAGAGTAACTATTAGATTCTATAAAATAAAACGAAAATGTGTATAATAGTAGTATTGGAAATAAAGGAGCGATTAAAGTTGGACGCGAATGTGTTATTTGAAAAAATTAAAGTAAAACAAGTCAAAGGAACATTAAATAGAGCGGTAGATGATATTACTACAGATTCAAGAACTGCAACAACAGGTAGTATATTTGTAGCTTCCAAAGGTTATACAGTCGATAGTCATAAATTTTGTCAAGATGTTGTTGATAATGGTTGCCAAATTGTTGTGGTAAATAGAACTTTAGATTTATCAGGTGATGTAACACAAGTGATAGTTCCAGATACGTTGAGAGTTGCAAGTTTATTGGTTAATTTATTGTATCAATATCCAAGTAAGCAACTTGTTACCTATGGCGTGACGGGTACAAATGGTAAGACTTCTATAGCAACAATGATTCATCATATTTATAGAAAGCTTGGAAAAAACAGTGCTTATTTAGGTACCAATGGCTTTCAAATTAATGAAGACAAAACGAAAGGTGCAAATACGACTCCCGAAACTGTTGCACTAACAAAAAAGATAAACGAAGCGGTTGAAAAAAGTGCTGAAGCAATGACTTTAGAAGTTTCAAGTCATGGATTATCACTTGGACGTTTAAGTGGTGTAGATTTTGATGTTGCTATCTTTTCAAATTTAACACAAGATCATTTAGACTTTCACGGTACGATGGAAGCATATGGTCACGCTAAATCTTTATTATTTAGTCAATTAGGTGAGGATTTATCCAGAGAAAAATTTGCAATCTTGAATAATGATGATACATTCTCAGATTATTTGAGAACTGTAACACCATTTGAAACATTTACTTATGGTATTGAAAATAATGCACAGTTTAAAGCACAAAATATTATCGAATCATTACAAGGTGTGACTTTTGACTTTGTAACACCTGAGGGAACTAAAGTTGTAAAATCGCCATATGTGGGTCGCTTTAATGTTTCAAATATTATGGCTGCAATTATCGCTGTATGGAGTAAAGGTATTGCGATGCAAGACATTATTGAAGCAGTTGAAAATTTAGAACCTGTTGAAGGTCGTTTAGAAGTTCTAGATCCAGAACTACCAATTGATTTAATCATTGATTATGCACATACAGCTGATGGTATGGATAAATTAATTGATGCTGTTAAACCATTTGCTAAGCAAAGATTAATCTTTTTATGTGGCATGGCCGGTGAACGAGATATGACAAAGACACCAGAAATGGGCCGTGTTGCTTGCCGTGCTGATTATGTCATCTTCACACCGGATAATCCCGCAAACGATGACCCTAAAAAATTAACCGCTGAGTTAGCAAAGGGCGCAACACACAATAATTATATTGAATTTGAAGACAGAGCAGAAGGTATTCGACATGCGATTGAAATTGCAGAACCAGGTGACACAGTAGTACTAGCATCTAAAGGGCGTGAACCATATCAAATTATGCCTGGACATGTGAAAGTACCACATCGTGATGATTTAATTGGTTTAGAAGCAGCGTATAAAAAATTTGGTGGTGGACCTGTTGAAGGTTAAAAATATACAATATAATGACATAAAATCACATGTCTATATATATGATAATAAAGTCGGGCAATGTTATATGATTGCGTTGCCTGATTTAAATTGGTCTCTAGAGTTAGATATGTCTTTAAATGAGGATGAATTAAAGGAAGAAATTGTGATACACTTATTTACGTTATTAGATGAGGAGACGGCGAGTCGTATTGCTGATGACCTTATTCAATGGATAATTGAGAATTAAAGGAGATTATAAATGAGTATTAAGGAAGAAGTTGAATCAAGAAAAACCTTTGCAATCATTTCTCATCCAGATGCTGGTAAAACAACGTTGACTGAGAAATTATTGTTATTCGGTGGCGCGATTAGAGAAGCTGGAACAGTTAAAGGTAAAAAAAGTGGGAAGTTTGCAACAAGTGACTGGATGAAAGTAGAGCAAGAACGTGGAATTTCGGTAACTAGTTCAGTAATGCAATTTGACTATGATCATTACAAGATTAATATCTTAGATACACCTGGTCACGAAGATTTTTCAGAAGATACGTACAGAACACTTATGGCAGTAGATAGCGCAGTCATGGTAATTGACTGTGCGAAAGGGATTGAGCCACAAACGCTAAAGTTATTTAAAGTTTGTAAAATGCGTGGTATTCCTATTTTTACTTTTATCAATAAATTAGACCGTGTCGGTAAAGAACCATTTGAATTACTAGACGAAATTGAATCTACATTAAATATTGAAACATATCCAATGAATTGGCCTGTGGGAATGGGGCAAAATTTCTTTGGTATTATCGATCGCGAATCACGTACAATTGAACCATTTAGAGATGAAGAAAATATTTTACATTTAAATGATGATTATGAATTAGAAGAAGCACATTCAATTACTCAAGATAGTGCCTTCGAACAAGCGATTGAAGAGTTGATGTTAGTCGAAGAAGCAGGAGAAACATTTGATAATGAAGCATTATTAAAAGGAGACTTAACACCGGTATTCTTTGGCTCAGCTTTGGCTAATTTCGGTGTTCAAAATTTCTTGAATGCTTATGTAGATCATGCACCTATGCCAAATGCACGTCAAACAAACGAAGATGTTGAAGTAAGTCCATTTGATAAAGATTTTGCAGGATTTATCTTCAAAATCCAAGCTAATATGGATCCAAAACACCGTGATAGAATTGCGTTTATGCGAGTAGTGAGTGGTGCGTTTGAACGTGGTATGGATGTTACATTACAGAGAACGAAGAAAAAACAAAAGATAACGCGTTCAACTTCATTTATGGCTGATGATAAAGAAACAGTAAACCATGCTGTCGCAGGAGATATTATCGGTTTGTATGATACTGGTAACTACCAAATCGGAGATACTATTGTGGGCGGCAATCAAAAATTCAGTTTCCAAGACTTACCACAATTTACACCTGAATTATTTATGAAAGTTTCGGCGAAAAATGTCATGAAGCAGAAGCACTTCCATAAGGGAATTGAGCAGTTAGTTCAAGAAGGTGCGATACAATACTATAAAGCATTACACACTAATCAAATTATTATAGGTGCTGTTGGTCAATTGCAATTTGAAGTTTTCGAACATCGATTGAAGAATGAATATAATGTTGATGTTGTAATGGAACCAGTTGGTCAGAAGATTGCACGTTGGATTGAAAATGAAGATGCCATCAAAGATAATATGAGTACTTCTCGTTCAATTTTAGTAAAAGACATTTATGATAATTTTGTATTTTTATTTGAAAATGAATTTGCAACTAGATGGTTTGAAGAAAAGTTCCCAGATGTAAAATTATATAGTTTGTTATAATTCTAAAATTTGTGTATAATACGTTTATCAATAGAATACCTATGACTTTGTGGTCAGAGGGGAGTAACTCAACTGTTATATTTAAACAGCTTAATTAATGATATTTCGTCTATTATTGGTGAATATTGTTAACCTGTTTATAAATAGAGTCATCTTATCGTCATTACGAAGATGATTGGTTTAGCATTGAACCATAACTCATTCAGTTATTGGTATAGTGTCGTAGATATATGTTATGGATAAATGAGCATGTATCATATAAACGACTGTATAATGTTAAGTCAGTTTAATTTTCCGGTAAGGTGGGCAACAGCTGTTGTCGAGTGAGACCTTTGCTATAAGTGAAATCGTTTTTATTTATTGTGCTATTTTTTAATTTAAAATAAACAATTAATATCTTTGGATTTGCACTGACTTAGCTTAGGTCTCTATTTTTATGCTTAAATTTAAAAGGGAGTTGTACAAAGATGGATGCGAGTTTGATTTTACAATATTCGTGGGTATTAATCGTGTTAGTCTTCTTAGAAGGCTTGCTGGCTGCGGATAATGCCGTAGTTATGGCTGTGATGGTAAAGCATTTACCGCCTGAACAAAGAAAGAAAGCATTATTTTATGGTTTATTAGGTGCATTGATTTTCCGTTTTATTTCATTATTCTTAATCAGTATTATTGCACACTTCTGGTGGATACAAGCACTAGGCGCAATTTACTTAATCTACATGTCAATTAAGAATTTAGTCGCCTTCTTTAAAGCTAAAGATAGCCACGAACAAGAAGGTGGCGACGATCACCATTATGATGAAGATGGTGAGGAAAAGAAAGCCAGTCCAAAGGAATTCTGGGGTACAGTACTTAAAGTTGAATTTGCTGATATTGCCTTTGCGATTGATTCGATGTTAGCAGCCCTTGCAATTGCTGTTACATTACCAAAGGTTGGTATTCATTTTGGTGGGCTTGATTTAGGTCAATTCATCGTTATGTTCTTAGGTGGTATGATCGGTGTTGTAATAATGAGATTTGCAGCATCATGGTTTGTTAACTTGTTGAATAAATATCCTGGTTTAGAAGGTGCTGCCTTTGCCATCGTAGGCTGGGTAGGTATTAAATTAGTTATCATGGTCTTATCACATCCTGATATAAAAATCTTGCCAGAAGAGTTTCCACATACAGCATTATGGCAATCTATTTTCTGGAGTGTCATGATTCTATTGGTAATTATCGGTTGGTTAACTTCATTAAGAAAAAACAAAAAAAATAACTAATATAATAATGGTGGATATAGAGTATCGCACTAGTAAAGTGTCAACCCAAGAGATGTATTCTTTTGGGTTGTTTTTTTATTAATAACTAGTTTGTTGGGAAACTTAAGACAATATTCTGTAATAATCATCATATACTTTGTATAGAGGTCTCTAAATTTTACATGTTCTACATAGGTGTTTCTCAATAATATACAATCGATACAATTTATGACAAATCCACAAGAATATAGTCATGAGTTTTATAAATAGAATTCACAATGTTAAATTTATCTATAGTTGGAGTATCCAGGATAAAGTTTTATAAAAATAATACATAATTAGATGAACAAAGTGGTAATCATGTAGGGTATAGAAATTAACGTTATTTTTAAAATTATGTTCACTTAGTTAGAAAATTATGCCGAAAGTGATTATAATCAAATTAAATCTACTTTTATAAAACAAAATAAAGAAGAAATATTAATTTTAATATGGCATAATAGAAAGATAAGGTATATGTAGTTTTAGGGGGAATTATGATGGCGAACAATAAAAAACATGTCATCCCAAGAGCCAAATATGGTCGGAAAAGAAGGGAATACTTTCACAATGAAGAGCGGGAACAACGTCTTCAACAAGAACGGCAAGAGCAAAAGGAACAGGCAGCGAAGGAACAAAAGCTTGCCAAAAATAATGAAGAGCGCGTGAAAGATAATTTAAGGAAAGCAAGAATTGAGAAGTTAACTCAAGAAGAAATTCAGCAACAACAAGCAATAGCAGCTGCTAAGCAGAATGAAACTCAAGCTGACGCAAAGGATATAGATATGCCTTCAAAGCAGGAAGAAGATGCAAAAAATAAATCTTCTGAGCAACTAGAGTCAGAGTCTAAAGCGCAGTCTTCAAATGAGAAACAGCAGAAATTAAGAACTGATAAAAATATTCATGACGGAAAGACGAATAAAAATCCTAAAGAAGAAAAATTAATTTCAAATGGAAATCAACAATCACATCATTCTAAAGCACAAGATAATGATGCAGAGCGTGATGGTAAAGAAAAGGATCAACCAGAGACAACTGTACATGATACAACAACAGATAAAACAACAGATAAAACAACAGATGATACAACAACAGATAATAAAAAAGAAAGTGCAGCTATTGCTACAGATAAACAGCAAGATTACTTCTATTCGGAAGAAGCACAAAAACATCGCGTGAATAAATATGTTGATGATGAGAAAGACTATCGTTACAATTCTGCTCAAAATACATCACAAAGAGATGAAGGCAAACAACATCAGAATGCGTCAACAAAGATTAAACATTTCTTTAAAACATATTGGGCTCAAATATTAATTGTAGTTGCAGTTATACTTGTACTTACATTAATAAATGCAATATTCTATAATGTTGATCAAAGCGGTAAGACGAAAGATAGTATATTCCAAAGTAATAAAGATGATAATAAAGCTTATACAGCAACAATGAAAAATGCCAATAATGCAATTCATTCGGTAGTAACAGTAGATAACGATACATCAAGTGGAAACTCATCTGCAGATAAGGAAACACAGGAAGCGGATAAACAAAATGAACTTGGTTCAGGTGTCGTCTACAAAAAAGTGGACGACTCTATTTATGTTTTAACCAATGCGCATGTTGTTGGTAATAAAAAAGAGCAAAAAATTACATATGGTAATGATAAGATTACAATTGGTAAAGTAATCGGTTCTGATAAATTTTCAGATATTGCAGTAATCAAAGCAAAAGTGAAGGGTAATCAAGATGTAAAACCGATGAAATTGGGTGATTCAAGTACACTTGTACTAGGTGAACCTATTATTGTTGTCGGCAATCCACTGGGAAATGACTTTAAAGGTAGTGTATCTGATGGTATTATATCCGGGTTAAATAGACATGTTCCGGTAGATATTGATAAAGACGATCAATATGACGTGCTGATGAATGCATTTCAAATGGACGCTCCGGTTAACCCTGGTAATTCAGGTGGGGCTGTTATTGATAGAAATGGGAAACTTGTTGGTATTGCATCGTTAAAAATAGATATGGATAATGTGGAAGGTATGGCCTTTGCAATTCCAATTAATGATGCACAATCTATCGCAAAGCAATTGGAAACTAAAGGTAAGGTGAACTATCCAAATACGGGTGTTAAAATAGTAAATGTTGCAGATCTTGATGATGCTGCTCGTTCTACAATAAACTTGCCAAATGATGTAAATAAGGGTATAGTCGTAGCCGATATTAAAAAAGATTCTCTTGGTGATAAATCTGGCTTGCAAAAAAATGATGTCATAGTAGAATTAGATGGTAAAGATGTTGAAGATAATCTAAGATATAGACAAATCATTTTTGCGCATAAAGATGATTTAAAGACATTGCCAGCAAAAGTATATAGAGATGGTAAGGTTAAAGATATCAACATTAAATTGAAATAACGTTGGGGTGAATATAGATTGTCCATTTTCAATCAATTATTAAAGAAATCTAGCCCACAACAAGGGATTGTATTATATTATCTTGTTGCGATTATCGTAGCGTTCTTATTGCTTAATTTGCCATTTGTTCATAAACCGGGCGTACATGTCGACCCGGTTGATTCTTTATTTGTGGCCGTATCGGGCGTTAGTGTTACAGGGCTTACACCAATCAATATTGCTGATACATATAGTACATTTGGACAAATCATCATTATGATTATATTAAATATTGGTGGTATTGGTGTCATGGCAATTGGTACAATGCTATGGGTTGTGTTGGGCAAACATATTGGTATGCGCGAGCGTAGATTAATCATGTTAGATAATAATAAAGATACAATGAGTGGTACGGTTAAGCTGATTTTAGAAATTGTGAAAACAATCTTAATGATTGAGCTTATTGGTGCAGCATTGTTAACTTTTTATTTTTATCGAGATACACCTGATTTACAATATGCCATCATGCAAGGTGTGTTTGTTGCTGTTTCAGCAACTACTAATGGCGGATTAGATATTACGGGTCAATCTTTGATTCCTTATGCTAGTGATTACTTTGTACAAACTATAGTGATGTTTTTAATTGTATTGGGTTCTATAGGTTTTCCTGTGTTATTAGAAGTTAAAGCATATATAAAAAACAGAATTCCAAACTTTAGATTTTCACTTTTTGCAAAGATAACAACAGTTACTTATTTGGCATTATTTGTCTTTGGAACGATTATTATCTTGTTATTAGAACATAATCATTCATTTAATCATATGTCATGGCATAAGTCATTATTCTACGCACTGTTTCAATCTGCATCCACAAGAAGTGCAGGTTTGCAAACTATAGATGTCAGTCAATTTGGTGAAGGTACGAACGTAATTATGAGTATTCTAATGTTTATTGGTTCTTCTCCAAGTTCAGTAGGTGGGGGAATAAGAACCACAACATTTGCGATATTGATACTATTTTTACTTAACTTTAGTAATACTGCGGAACGTACATCAATAAAAGCATTTAATAGAGAGATTCATGCTACAGATGTTCAACGATCATTTGCAGTTTTTACAATGGCTTCAATATTAACCTTTACGAGCATGATTGTTATACTTGTAGTGGAAAATGGAAAACTAAGTTTTTTACAAGCATTCTTTGAGGTCATGTCAGCCTTTGGTACTTGTGGTTTATCATTAGGAATAACTGGTGATGTGAGTAGTACGACGA
This sequence comes from Staphylococcus sp. 231237_7MaSpsaltlick, assembly GCF_043107035.1. Classification (NCBI taxonomy): domain Bacteria; kingdom Bacillati; phylum Bacillota; class Bacilli; order Caryophanales; family Staphylococcaceae; genus Staphylococcus; species Staphylococcus sp. 231237_7MaSpsaltlick. The sequence goes on along the minus strand of NZ_JBICNX010000026.1, from coordinate 3,625 downwards.
AGCTGATATTAATGTTATTGATGTTTATCGGTCGTGTCGGTTTGATAAGCTTCATCATTATGATTGGTGGCCGAAGAGAACCCGATAAATTCCATTATCCAAAGGAACGCGTTCAAATCGGATAGATACGTTAATTTATATTCAGTTTAAATATTGATAGGATAGGCATGACGGTATTAGAATTATTTCTAATGAAAACGTTGTGTCTATCTTTTTTATTGCTTAAAATAATAAGCATATTAGAAAATTTTTATTAGTATTGTAATTAGTGTCAACAAAAAATATATCATGTTAAACTGTTGTTAATGAGGAGAGAGGCTTATGAAACAAAGTGAAAAAATAGCGATTGATGTTATCACAACTTCAGATATGCACAGTCATTTCCTTAATGGCGATAATGGCTCGAATATCTATCGAGCTGGCACATATGTAAATAAAGTAAGAAATGAAAACAAGCATGTTATTTTATTAGATAGTGGCGGCAGTTTGGCAGGATCATTAGGTGCATTTTATTATGCTTTGGTAGCCCCTTATAAAAGGCATCCAATGATTAAATTGATGAATGCAATGCAGTATGATGCGAGTGGGATTAGTCCCAATGAATTCAAATTTGGACTGTCCTTTTTCTCGAGATCTATTGCGTTGTCTAGATTTCCATGGTTATCAGCAAATATCGAATATCAACAAACACGCGAGCCATATTTTTCAACCCCTTATACAATTAAACAAATAGAAGGGGTTAAGATAGCCATAGTCGGTTTAACTTCAGACGGATTGATGGAACGTGAGCATTTTGAAATGGAAGAAGATGTTCAGATAGAGAAAACATTACTTTCATCTAAACGCTGGATTCGTTATATTCATGAGACAGAAATGCCAGACTTTCTTATTGTTATTTATCATGGAGGCTTGAATCAATTGAATAAGTCCGGTAAAGAACGCGAAGAAAAGGTAAATGAAGCGGAAAAAATCATGCAAACGCTTGGTGTTATTGATTTACTTATTACAGGGCACCAACATCAAACCTTTATAGGTAGAGATGATCAAACACTTTATGTACAAGCAGGACAAAATGCAGAGCAATTAATTCATGTGAATATTAATTTTAAAAAGCGCACAAGTTCGTATGAATTGGAAAATGTTGACTCACATATTGTCGATTTAAATGAGTACGAAGAAGATGAACATTTATTGCATTTAACACATTATGACCGTAAAGCTGTTGAATATTGGTCAACAGAGACGCTAACCAATCAAGGGGTAAATGTCACTGTTGATGGTTTGGCCGATGTTATATGTAAACCGCACAAATTTACGCAACTGCTACATGATAGTATTAGATTGAAATATAATTATGATATTTCCTGTGTTCATTTACCTACAAATGGAGAAAGTGGCTTAACAGAAAGTGTGACAAATGGCTCCTTGTATTATGCATATCCTCACCCAGATGTACCGGTAGATTTAACATTAAAAGGTCAGCATATTAAAGATATACTTGAATATGGATATTCACATATTGAATTTAGCGATGGAAAATTGAGCCTGACAATAATTGATGAAACGCTTTGTACTTTTTGGCAAGGTGTAGATTATACTATAGATATGAACGCAAAACCTTTTGATAGAGTTACGTTAAATAATATTAAATTGGATCATGTCTATAGAGTAAGTATGACAGATTATTGTTATAGAAATTACCGCCAATATTTAGAAAATGCCGTTATACATGATACAGGCGATGTTACTATGTTTGAGTTAATATCAAAAAACTTAAAAGATGAAACATATACCATTAAACAACAGCAAACCTTTAATGTCCTCACATAACGAAAGCAGCTAGGCATTGAGTAGAATAAAATGTTTGAGAATATACAAAAAAGCAGGTTACTATGCATTAGAGCGGTAACCTGCTTTTTAGCTTAATTATTAAACTATGCGTGGAATAATAGAAGAATTACAACAGCAACAATTTGAGCTACTACAGACGTTGCAATTCTTCGTGTATAAAGATAACTTATTGAAAGAACGATTTGAACTAAGAATACGAAAAATACAATCCACATCTTATCTAGATAGAAAAATAATGAAGCCGAACATAATGCCGAAATAATTACGCCTATCCAGCCTGGGATATTTAATTTAAGTAATTCCTTTTGCAAAACCGTTCTCATATAAAGTTCATGACACGGTATAACAAAAACTAATGTTACTAACATTTGCCATTTAAAATATACACCAGTTCTTGTCAATTCTTTAATTAATTCTGAGTATTTCAAATCAGCAACCATTGCCGATGTAATAAGCTGTATGAGAATGAGAACCATACCAACTAATATCCCTATACCTAGTGATGTAAGGAGGCGCTTGGATTCAATATCTCTTTGGTAAAAAACATAACTTATGCCTGCAATTAACATAATGCCTGTGTACAGATACCAATATACTTGTTTTTCACCCCACATAACATACAAGATGGCGTGAAAGATAATAAAGCTTATTACAAACCATATTAAAGCTTTTGACATTTTATTCATTGAGCTTAACCTTCTTGTTCAACGATTTTGTATCGTTTATGATTAATGACAGTCTTCTCTGGCAAGTCTAGATCATTGAAGTTCTCCATAATTGTTAGATCAACAATTACTGAATTATCATTAATTTTTTCTACGCGGCCTTTTAATCCGTCATAAAATTCTACTATATTTCCAACTTCTGCAACAGTCATCTTTAATCCTCCCTAGAAATGCTAACTAGATAGTATTATACAAAAAAATCATCTACAAATAAACAAAAAACCATTAAATTGCATGTTCATAAAGTGATTTTAAATTTATTTGAAATTTTGGAGTGAATGATTGGCATTTTAAGTGAAAATGTAGCATAAATATTATAAGGGCGTATTTATGGGAAAAGGAGTGGAACAAATGAAATTTATTAGCAACAATGACATCACAGATCCAACACTTAATTTAGCAATGGAAGAGTATGTTTTGAAACATATGCCCAATGATGATAGCTATTTTTTATTTTATGTAAATAGACCATCTATTATAATTGGTAAAAATCAAAATACAATCGAAGAGGTCAATCAACCATACATTGATGAACATGGTATAGATGTGGTGCGACGAATTTCTGGTGGGGGCGCTGTATATCATGATACGGGCAATTTAAACTTTAGTTTTATCACAGATGATGATGGCAATAGTTTCCATAATTTTAAAAAATTCACAGAACCAATTGTTGAAGCCTTAAAAAGTTTAGGCGTTGATGCTGAACTTAGTGGAAGAAATGATATACAAGTAGGGAATGCAAAAATTTCGGGAAATGCAATGGTCAAAGTGAAAGAACGTATGTTTAGTCATGGTACACTTATTTTAAATAGTGAACTGGATGAAGTACAAAATGCCTTAAGAGTAAACCCAGCAAAAATCAAGTCTAAAGGAATTAAATCTGTCCGCAGTAGAGTAGCTAATATTGTTGAATTTTTAGATGAACCTATTGATATTGATACCTTCAAAGAAATTATTTTAAAAACAATTTTCGGTGAAACAAATCAAGTTGAAGAATATAAACTAACTGATGAAGATTGGGCGAATATTGAACAATTAAGCAATGAAAA
>NZ_JBICNX010000269.1:0-599 GCF_043107035.1 Staphylococcus sp. 231237_7MaSpsaltlick | reverse complement strand
CGAAAAAATAGAGATATCTTCTGAAGATAGAAAAAAGATTATTATAAAGTGGTAAATGATAATAGAAATGCTATAAGAAACATACCAGATAATGAGGAAAACCAACATGATTTAGACAAAATTGAAGTTGTGGAACTTTCAGATGTAGATTATAAAGATTAGCATGACATGATTGCTACATTAGAGATGTATAATGGACTCAAAGATAATAATATGAAGAATCAAATCATATACCAAATACGGAAAAGAAAACAGTGAATCATGACGCTAGTAGTTTTTTATTTTCATTTCATACTCTCTTTTATATTAGCACTATTTTTTGGAATATTTATAGGCAAGATTTTAAATACTAATGATGCAAATAACAACGAATTAAAAATAGACCGTATCTTAATTGATACGATTTATTTTTGATTTAAAGAGACTTTTCAATTGTAAAATATAAATGTGGTAAAAACACTATAATCTAACACTATTAAATAGTATTACTCGTTTAAAAAATACTGAAGTATATATATTTATATCTAAATCAATTTTTAATTTAAATAATCTAATAAAAAAATTTTTTAAATAAATATTTATTAATACTCTTGCTCATT
>NZ_JBICNX010000268.1:0-599 GCF_043107035.1 Staphylococcus sp. 231237_7MaSpsaltlick | reverse complement strand
TAATTCTCTCCACAGACGCGACAGAAACCCAAGAATTTTTATATACAATTTTAAGTTAACGGTTTTACTAAGGGATTTTTATTTCAAAGGGGATGTTTTATGTGTTTAAAAAAATAGGTCTTCCTAAAAATTTACTTTGGGGATATATTGGACTAGTCCTATTTATGATTGGTGATGGGATTGAACAAGCTTGGTTAGTTCCATATTTAGTAGATCAAAATATGTCTGCAACGGCAGCATCGTTTCTTATAACTATCTATGGTGTTACTGTTACTATTTCTGCTTGGTTGTCTGGTGTTTTCGTTCAAACGTTAGGTCCTAGGAAAGCGATGTTATTAGGAACCCTAGCCTTTCTAATAGGTAGTATCGGTTTTATTTGGTTAGGTATGTATAGTTTGAATTATTATATCATGGCACCATTTTATGCAATAAGAGGTTTCGGTTATCCTATGTTTGCTTGTTCATTCTTAGTATGGATAAATTACAGTGCGCCATTAGATAAACGGAGCACTGCTGCCGGCTGGTTCTGGTTTATGTTTTCACTGGGGCTAAGTGTTTTTGGTCCTTTTTATGCTTCATTAGTAATACCAATAATGGGA
>NZ_JBICNX010000267.1:0-610 GCF_043107035.1 Staphylococcus sp. 231237_7MaSpsaltlick | reverse complement strand
AGGATTTTAAGTCCTGTGCGTCTGCCAGTTCCGCCACCCCGGCAAAAATAATGGAGCAGAAGACGGGATTCGAACCCGCGACCCCGACCTTGGCAAGGTCGTATTCTACCGCTGAACTACTTCTGCATATGCGGGTGAAGGGAGTCGAACCCCCACGCCGTAAGGCGCTAGATCCTAAGTCTAGTGCGTCTGCCAATTCCGCCACACCCGCGATATTAAAATAATGGTGAGCCATAGTGGGCTCGAACCACTGACCCTCTGATTAAAAGTCAGATGCTCTACCAACTGAGCTAATGGCTCTTTAAAAATGGTGCCGGCCAGAGGACTTGAACCCCCAACCTACTGATTACAAGTCAGTTGCTCTACCAGTTGAGCTAGGCCGGCTATTAAAAATAATAAATGGTGGAGGATGACGGGTTCGAACCGCCGACCCTCTGCTTGTAAGGCAGATGCTCTCCCAGCTGAGCTAATCCTCCATATAAGTTGCCTGGCAACGTCCTACTCTTGCGGAACGTAAGTCCGACTACCATCGGCGCTAAAGAGCTTAACTTCTGTGTTCGGCATGGGAACAGGTGTGACCTCTTTGCCATTGTCACCAGACAATGAAATG
>NZ_JBICNX010000266.1:0-612 GCF_043107035.1 Staphylococcus sp. 231237_7MaSpsaltlick | reverse complement strand
GTCATATCTTATTAATCGTAGGACAAACAGGTTCGGGTAAAAGTTTGACAATGAGTCAAATGATATTGAGCGGTATGTTTAATAAAAGCCCTAAAGATATTCAATTTGCCTTTTACGACCCAACACGTGTTGAATATTTAGAATATAAGAATTCCCCGTTTCTAATGAAAGACATAATGTGTCACACTGAAGAATTAGAAGAGCATTTAATAGAATTAACAGACATACTTGATAAAAGAATGAAACAACTTGTAGATACAAAAACTATAGATATAGAAAGATATAATAAATATGCAAGGGAAAATGATTTAGAACAGTTGCCGTATATTATTACAGTTATTGATGAAATTGCAGTCCCATCTTGTGAAAGTCCTGAAATTCAAGAACAGCTTGTTAGAATAATGCAAAATTCAAGATCAGTAGGTATTTATTTTATTATTGGAACACAAACACCAAACAGAAATGTAATAAACGGTACATTAAAAGCAAATATACCTAATCGTATTGCAATGAAAGTTTTTGGAAAAAAAGAAAGCATGATTACAATTGATGAAGTAGGTGCAGAACAATTAAATGGTCGTGGAGAAATGATTTATAAAGATGCGGATGGAC
>NZ_JBICNX010000265.1:0-614 GCF_043107035.1 Staphylococcus sp. 231237_7MaSpsaltlick | reverse complement strand
CCTTCAAACATAAAAGCAGCGAGACAGCCAAAAGACTGTTTCGCTGCTTTTTAGTTATGGAATTTTCATTAATTGGTTTACATAACCCTTAACATTAACCATATTATACCAAGCGCTATTAAATTATTATATTTACTTTTATTCCTTTTATTATATAATATAATTAACTTATAATAAAAGGAGGCAATGCATTTGAAAAAGACTATCGTAAGTATTTTATTTACAGGCATCATTGTATTAGGCTCTGGAATAGTAGCAAAAGCAGTTACCATTTATGCAGAAGGCGGTGTTTGGAATTACGGTATTGGCAATAGTTATGTTTGGTCGTATTATAACCATAATTCAAAAGCACATGGGTCAACTGCAATAGGTAAATACGCATCTTATAGTGGAAAAACACGAGCAGGAATTCAATCTAGAGCTTCTGCGCCAAAAGCATATTGGGGTAATCAAACTTATTATAAAGTTTATTAATAATAACTTTATAAACTATAGTCAATTTATATTATTCCTTCTAAACGAGGCAAAATATGAAAGTTTTTAAATTTATATTAGATGTAATCACACTGTGTTTAGTTTCTACCCTAATACTCATTTTCACATTAAGAGAAGCC
>NZ_JBICNX010000264.1:0-616 GCF_043107035.1 Staphylococcus sp. 231237_7MaSpsaltlick | reverse complement strand
AAATAAATTCTGATGTAGACGTTAAATTAAACGAAGATAAATTAACAGATGAAATGATTAATAAAATAGTTGAACATAGGAAACAAATGAATCCTCATTATAATGATGAAGTGTTATTAGAACAATTAGATGAACGAAATCTAATTAACAGGAAAAATGAGTTTAAAACAGATGTTGAAATTGATGGAGTTAAAAAATCAGGATTTGAATGGTTGTTAGAATTATATCCAGAAGTTAATGCATCTAAATTAAATGCAGATAAAGTCAGAGATATGAAAAAAAATCCACCCAATTTAAAAGTGAAGTTAAATAAAGAGAATTGGAATAAATTGAGATTCTTATGGGAAAATTTATCTAAAAGATATATGTTAGAATTCAAAAAGGTGAGTGAAGATAATCTGTATTTCTTTATTGAAAGATTGTTGAACGATGATGATTTATTTGTTAAACAGCAACCAGAAAGAATACATCAATCTTTGGAAAAAGATGATGAAGGTAATCAAGTTATCAAGGAATCAATTTCAGAATATAATTATAGAAATGAATATATTTATATGAACTATGGTAAGTTTTTAAAACAACTTGTACTTAAAACTAATGTACCAATATCTATAAT
>NZ_JBICNX010000263.1:0-617 GCF_043107035.1 Staphylococcus sp. 231237_7MaSpsaltlick | reverse complement strand
GATTTATAACAATTACATACTAATTTAAATTTAGCTGAACTATAAAAAATTAGAGAATATAATAGAGGTGTCTAATATGATTATAGAAAATGATTCGTTTTTTATATTAGAAGGTGTAGAAGGTTCAATTAAAATACCTGCTAATCCTTGCAAAGATAGAAAGTAAGATGCACTAAAGTTACTAGAAGAATACGATAAGTAATTACCTGGGTACACAAAACTTATGCATTGACCTAGGCAGTGTTCATAGGCTATTCAAGTTACAGGTTAGAGAATAGCAACCCTATTAAGTGGATGTAGTGAACGGGTCCATAAGACAGGGATACATAATAAGCTGATAGATAAGCCACATAAGCTATATCAATTATATACATAAGTAAACATATAGTATACATATATTGAACAACAATTAATAAACATAAGTAGTAATTATGTACAAACTATATTAATAATAAAGGATAAACAACGTTAATATATATTAATGTAATAAATTAATAATTTATATTACTTAAACAAAGTTATTCATATAAAAGTTTTAAATGTAATGATAGTGATATAGAACTTAAGAGTGAAGATACGCAACGTAAAAAAGGTTTCTGGAGTCGTGTGTTTTGTTG
>NZ_JBICNX010000262.1:0-618 GCF_043107035.1 Staphylococcus sp. 231237_7MaSpsaltlick | reverse complement strand
GAGATAGTAATGGCGTGTTAGACACAGACCAACTGTCTGAGGCGGAACAAGCAATTGAAGCAGTGGAAGAAGCTAAGCAAGTTGCAGACGATAAGTTAGCGGAAATCACATCTGATGGATTAGTAAACCCAGAGGAGAAAGCTAAGTTAGAACAACTCATCGATGCATTAGAAACAGCTAAGGCAGATGCTTCGACGAAATTGAGCAGTGTACCAAACGGTACGACAGGCAAAGATACACTACAAAGTCGCTTAGAACAAATTGACTCAGTGACAGCACCAAAAGTAAATGATCGAGATAGTAATGGAGTTTTAGACACTGAACAATTATCAGAGGCAGAAGAAGCAATTGAAGCAGTGGAAGAAGCTAAGAAAGCAGCAGATAACAAGTTAACTGAAATCACATCGGATAGCTTAGTAAATCCAGAAGAAAAAGCCGAATTAGAACAACTCATCGAAGCATTAGAAACAGCTAAAGTAGAAGCTTCGACGAAATTAAACAATGTACCAAACGGTACAACAGGTAAAGATGGATTACAAACTCGTTTAGACCAAATTGGTTCAGTGACAACACCGGAAGTAAATGACCGAGATAGTAATGGGGTTAAAGATACAGACC
>NZ_JBICNX010000261.1:0-619 GCF_043107035.1 Staphylococcus sp. 231237_7MaSpsaltlick | reverse complement strand
AGCTACTCTCGAGAATGCTACATCTTTGTGATAAAGGACTGCAATAGAATTACTATATTTAATTGGGCCGAGCTTAAAATAATTTGCAAAATTTGTATATAGATTAGTAACTCGGAAAATTGTAGTATAGTTAGAATTTTCAGGACTTAGGCGATAAATCATTTTTCTAAGTAGAAAATCATTACACGCAAAAGTAAAATAAGGACCTAGGACAATGATTATGTCTCAGATCCTTACTTATATTTGTATATTTTCTGAACCACTCTTTATATGAAAATATCTCTGTTGTTTACATTCATAAAGTACATTGCAATAAAACCTAATGTTTACTTATAAATTATTCCTCCTTTATTAAAGTAATTAACTCTTGTTTATCCATATTCGAAAAATCACTTTTATATTTTTTTATCAAACGATTAGTAGCTAATGCTGTTGCTTCTGAAGTGTTATTAATCATTTTCTCCGAATGATTGTTTAATGAAATATACAGATCTGCATTATCGTTTGAATTAAATATAGATTTACTTTTTTCATTCTTCATAACACCTATAGAAATCGTTTCTTGATAAGAAGCTGGATACTCTTTTTGACCAAAAATATCATTGCCATTGGCACAAAT
>NZ_JBICNX010000260.1:0-621 GCF_043107035.1 Staphylococcus sp. 231237_7MaSpsaltlick | reverse complement strand
GTACAAGGGACCAATATAGTTTTGCATTGTTGAATAAAAAAAATTGGTTTTTATTTTTGTAATATTTGCAATTTTAAGTAAAATTAGGTAATGTTATTCGCAACTGGTATTATAAACATACCAGTTAAGTTCAAAAAATTTTCAAAGCGATTGAAAGCGCTTACTAAAATGGAGTGATATTTATGCAAAAAACAGGCAAAGTAAATCTACCAGAAGGTAAGACAGTAGCAGTCAATATAGGTTGTGACTTTGACGCTCAATCTATATGGGATGGATCATTTAACATGACTTCCCCTGCTTATCAAGCAAGGGGCGAATTCGGAGCGGAAGTAGCTGCACCAAGATTACTTAAACTATTTGATAAATACGGTATCAAGACTACTTGGTGTATTCCTGGTCATACAGCAGATACTTTTCCTACCATTTGTAAACAAATAGTACAAAATGGACATGAAGTAGCACATCATGGTTATGTTCATGAAAATCCCACTACTAAATCTTACGAAGAAGAAGATAAAGTTATAGCAATGGGTCTTGAATCTTTGAAGAAAATAGGTGTAACACCTAGAGGATATAGATCGCCCTATTGGGATTTCAGCCCAAATACTTTGAGTATTCTTG
>NZ_JBICNX010000025.1:0-49899 GCF_043107035.1 Staphylococcus sp. 231237_7MaSpsaltlick | reverse complement strand
CAAATACTCATGAGTATTTGCTATTTTTTCACAGAAAAAATCACAGGGGGCTTGGGGGATTCATCCACCAACAAGCAGGGTATCTAGGCACAAAGTGGCTAGCATTCCCATTGCTTGCCAAACCTCTGAAACGATGTGAGAAAGATTGTATTATGTTATAATACAATCAACGGAACAACGTGTCTTTCGTTAGAAAGCGAGGTGGGATTATGAGCGAACGTAAAACAATGATTGAAGGTAACGAAGCTGTCGGGAAAAACCAAATCCCCGACCGCAAGGCACCGAAACAAATTAGTTTTCGTGTGAGTGAATCCGAATATTCAAAGTTACAGGCTTCGGCTGTAACTTTGAATATGAGTGTGCCTTTGTTTGTTAAAAACAAAGCACAAGGGGCTCGATTAGTGGCGCCCAAATTAGACAAAGTCACGCGCCAATCGATGGCCAAAGATATGGGTAAGTTGGGTAGCAACTTAAACCAAATCGCGAAAGCTTTAAATACGTATGGCGAACGCGCAAATATGGAACAAATGCAACAAGATATCGCCATCATGCGTGAGGAGTTGAATCATATATGGCAACAACTAAAATAAGTGCTACGAAATCAACATCACGAGCCATTAACTATGCAGAAAAACGCGCTGAGGAAAAAAGTGGTTTAAATTGCGACATCGATTATGCGAAAAGTGCGTTTAAAGCTTCTCGCGAAGTTTACGGTAAAACAGACGGCAACCAAGGTCATGTGATTATCCAGTCATTCAAACCAGGAGAAGTGACCCCTGAACAGTGTAATGCACTCGGTTTAGAACTAGCCGAAAAAATAGCGCCTGATCATCAAGTGGCGATTTATACGCATAGTGATACCGATCATGTACATAATCATATCGTGATTAATGCCATCAACTTAGAAACAGGGAAAAAATTCAATAATAATAAACAAGCACTTAAAGACGTCAGACAAGCAAATGATGTGGTATGCCGACATCATGGTTTATCCATTCCCAACAACCAAGCAGAGATGCGCTACACCCAAGCTGAACAAAATCTCATAGATAAAGGGAAATCATCATGGAAAAATGATATCCGATTAGCCGTTGATGAAACACAAGCGACAGATATGGAAAGTTTTCAAGAACAATTACGTCCGAAAGGCATCATTGTTGAACGTGTGACGGATAAAACCATCACTTATAGACATATAGAAGCAGATAAAAAAGTACGTGGCAGCAAACTAGGTGATATTTATGACAAAGGAGGCATTACACATGGCTTTGAAACCGAGAAACAACGTAGAAGAAGAAAATACGAATCAAAATCAACAACTCCTGAACGAACTCCAACAGATCAATCAACGCATAGACAATCTAGAACAACGCTTAACTGGTCATCTTTCGACCAATCAACCCAAGCCCTCTTCAATGAACGAAAACGTCGTGAACGAGCTGAAAGAGCAGAACGCGAAGCTCGGGAACAGGATGATCGAGCTCGAGCAGCGAGAGCAAAACAGATCGAATCAGAACCAACAATTAGTAAGCGAACTAAAGGCTTCGACCTCGAACTTTAAAAACTACTTAGATAAAACAGAAACCAAAGTGATTAAAATTTCCAATCAAATGTTAGCAAAAATTGATACCAAACATATAACTGAGGATGTCGCAAAGGCGTTTAGACAAGAAAAAGATGGGATGTATGAGGATCTTAAAGGGATTCGAATGGCCAACCAAGAACATCATGAAGTATTGAACAACAGTTTAAAAGAAAATCAAAAGTTGAATAGTACGTTTAAATCAAGTATCAAAAGTATGACGCATGGTATTGGTGCCCTATACTTCGTTATTTTATTAATGGCCTTAGTTTCCATTGTGACTGGTCCGATTGGAAACGTTTTAGGTATTGATATCATGTACAGTGCCTTACATCATACGATTACACATACACAATCAGTATGGGGCTACTTATGGTATATCGCTTATATCGTCCCTTATATACTCTTTATTTTAGTTTTATGGGCTTGTTTAAGTCTTTTAAGACTATTTGAAAAGTAAAAGTTAAAAAATTATTAAGTCAGTAAATAAATAGGCATTCATCGATTTTATCGATGAATGCCTATTTCAAAAAGAACGTTATTTCTATATAATATCAAGACAAGAAGAAACTCGTTTTCACTCGTTTCAAAAAAACAAAAAGTGTATCCAATAATTGAATACACTTTTTAAATCTAATAAGTCTTAACATTTCTTAATTTATACGCTTTCGAAGAAATATTAGGTAAAGCATATGGAGCAATTATGTGAGAACCTGGATCATATATAGATTTTTTACTAGCTCCATATTTATAAGCAGGAGGTTTTAATAATGAAATACTTAAAAAGCATTATTCCCTATATATTAGCCATTTTACCTATCGAATATATAGCCTTATCAATGGACTATTACACAGGTCAAATCTGGGGATATATAATATTTACAATCATTTCAATCGGAATAGGAATATATATATATATATTCAAATTCAAAAAAATCATATACATATTATTAGTAAAAGTATTAGGTATGCTGCTTTCATGGTCATCTACAAATTTATTTATAAATATTTATAATTCAGGTAGTTACTTCAAACCATTTAACGCATCAAGCTTTTCAATATTATTAAGTATTATAAGCTTAATAATATTATCCCTTACTTCCTTGTTAATCTATTTCTCATCCTCTAAACGCGATTAAATAAAATTTAAGTAATAAATAATCTAATTGCTTTATTCCAATTGCTTTATTGACGTTGAGCCTCTGAACCCTTAACAATCCCAAAACTTGTCGAATGGTCGGCTTAATAGCTCACGCTATGCCGACATTCGTCTGCAAGTTTAGTTAAGGGTTCTTCTCAACGCACAATAAATTTTCTCGGCATAAATGCCCACACTACTTTTTATCTAATTCATGCCCAAACATCGCTCCAAATATAACACCACAAAAAATTCCTAATGATATACCAATTACAGTTCCCATTAGAAAAGTTAATATTGCAGATAATATTAACGAAAATATTATTGGAAAAATTAATGCATTTATATTTCTTTTTAATAAACCAACCAAGTAATACTCATCTCCTTTTAATGCTAATTCCTTCAAAATCATTCATTCTTTACCAATCACACACATAATAAAAATCAATATAACTGTTGTCGAAATGAAATTCTTAAAATAATAAATATCAGCCAAAAAAACATAATCCGATATAGTTAAGAGTAAAAAAATAATAATAAAAAATACAAACGCTAAAAAGAAATCCTTAAACAATAAAATCACCTAATTCTCTATATAAAATTTTGAAAATCAAAAAACTTAGCATAAATACGTCAATTTCCTTTGTCTACTCAGTAGACCCAAATAAATAATTTTAAATATCCAAGGGCGCACTTACACACCCAAAAAGGTGTGGTGCTAAAAACAAAATTTGCGTGTGATAATCCAATAACATTATTTCGCATTTTAAGGGGGCATTTTAAAGATTTAGGGGTAAATCATATAGTTTTATACCTAAAAAGGTATATAAGCTCTTAAAACGCAAATATGAGCCAAATAAATATATTTTAATTACACCAACTAAAATTTGAGCAAAACCAGTGACTAATTTTTTAGACACTGCCCAGTTATATGCAAATTTAAAAATTAACATGAAAATTGGGCAACCATGCCGATTGAACGCTATAGTTCCCGCAGGGGCAAAAAAACATAAAAAAACGCTAGCTTTTAAGCTAACGTTTCAAATCTTTTAAGTAATAATTTTGTTTTTCAAAATTCCAAATTGCCGTAATTGAATGTGCTTTTTCTTCTTCGTCTGTTGTTTTATCTTCGTCACTTGTATTAATCAAATTGCCATCTTCAGAATCGTCTAAATTTAAAATTTTATGTTTTTGTTTAAGCAAACCACCATAACTCAACATGCGTTTTCGGTATAAACCTTTTTCCAAATCATTTACGATTTCTTGATTTCTTTCATCATCATCAGTTAAAAAATCAGATGACTTAACCGAATATTTTGAGGTTTCTTTGATTGCTATAAGATTATCTAAATTATTGGTTAAAGATATTATGTTGTTTCATGTTTTGACGACGCATATTAAGTGCGTGTATTTCTTCAAGTTCAACTTTAATCGATTGCATTAAATATCCTTGCATAGCTTCAACGGTTTCATTTTTTTGTAGCAGCATCGCTTTAAAACGTTTCAACACACTTACAATTTCAAACTCAACATCTTCTAAACGATAATAGGTATCATGTGTATTATTAAATGATTTCTTCCCTTTGAGTAATATACTTTTAATAATTCGTATTTCTCTAATTTCAAATTTACTTAAATAGCCTTGAAGTTGTTGCGGCAATTCTTCAAGGACTTGGAACTTAAGCGCCTCATTATTAAATTCAGTTTGTTGATGATTTGTATGATCCGAATGATCATGACTTATTGAATTATTATATATATCATTCATATCATACGTATCATTATTCTCAGTCTCTATATAATCAGTATTACTTAAGTCAGTATCATTAGGGTCTAATTTTTGGGATTCTGGACTCCCATTTTTTGGGATTCTGGACTCCCGTTTTTTGGGATTCTGGACTCCCAAAAAATGGGAGTCCTTGCTATAACTTGATTCATCCTTGTTTACAGTGCTATTTTGTATTTCTTTTTCAATATTTATATTTGTTTCAATTTCATGAAGGTATAGTTTGTTTGGTCGATTAAAGCCAGTTTTAACTTGTTCTAATAAACCTACTTCTTGTAATTCTTTTTTAATTTTAGTTATTGTATTTTTACTTTTATCTAATACTTCTTGAAGATTTTCATTTGTAAAAATAAAATATATATCTCCATTTTGATCTATCCAATTATTTTTAATAGATAAACTTACTCTATCATTAAGAATTGCATAGGTAACTTTTGCACTATCACTTAGCTTTTTATATTTTTCATTGATAAATAATACTTTGTGTAGCATATAGAAATTTTGACTGGCCTGATTTTTTATGTTTTTTCTAGACATAATAAAAACCCCTTTCCTATTCTAATTTTGGATAGAGGTAATAAAACATTACAAGAACACATAAATTTTTTGCTTGCACTTTGATGATATAGTTGTATATAATACAGATATCAAAATATTTATAAACGTGCTGCAACGTTTTATTACCAAACCCCGACTATTACCAGTAGTTGGGGTTTTTGTTGTATTAAGGTTATTATAGCACTTTGAATAAGCTTATAAAAGAGGGAATGTAGGGTTATCAAGGGTTTATAAAATCTTGATAAATACCATCAACCTTTTATAAATATTTGACAAAAGGTTGATGGTATTTTCGTTTTTTCATTTATCAATTGCTTTATTAACAGTCATGATAAGCTTATAATATTTTAAAAAGGATTGATAAATATTTTAAAAAGGGTTGATGGTATGAAAAGTGTGAAAATGTTGAGTGAAGAATTAGGGGTTAGTAAGCAAACGATTTTCAATAACATTAAACGATTGAATATAGAGACAATAAAACAGGAAAACACTTCGTTTATTAAAGAAGATGGCGACATAGAGAAAATCATTCAAAGAGTAAATAAAAATAAAAAGAAATATGGTTTTGAAAGTGCTACTGAAGACAAACAAAAAAAAGAGTCGGATAATATTAATGTTGAATCCAAAAGTGATACTCAAATAGTAGAAATCCTTAAAAATCAGATTGATACTTTGAATGATCAAATTGAAAAACAAGAAAGTCGTCATGAAATAACAATTGAATTCTACAGAAAAGAGTTGCAGGAAAGATCAAAATTGCTTGAGAATCAGCAAGTTCTAGCATTAGAGAGTAATAAAAAGATTCAAAAGTTAGAGAATCAATTAGAGGAAGAGAGACAGCTTAATTATTCCTTTGATACATCTGTTAATGATAGACAAAACGTCGATGCACAAGAAGCAAAATATACTAATGATTCTGTAAATATTAATCAATATCAGGAAAAAGAAACAGAGGTTCCACACAAGGATATATCTGAAAGTAAAAGCGATAAAATTATGCAAGAAGAAGCACAAAAAAAAGATGTTCCATCTAATCCAAATGACAACGATACTGATATAGACGAAAAGGGTGAAGAAACGAAATCTAAAAAAGGCTTCTGGAGCCGTTTTTTTGGTGGCTAATAATAGTTTAAAAGATCATATTCATTAAATAAATGCTACAAGTTGAATAACTTGTAGCATTTATATTTGTATCATCGGAACTTCTGATAATCATTTTCATTTTTAAATGTAAGTTAATTTATCAATAAATTTGGACATAAAATTTATTTTTTAATGATATAGTATAGCAATATTGCTATTTGAATAAAGTTATATAACCTATATAATGAGGATGAATAATTAGAAGAAAGGTGAATTTAATGAAAAAGTTAAGGTATAATAATTTAAGTAATAAAACCAGATTAAATCATCAATTTAAATTTTCTACTATGGCCCTCATTATTAGCACTTCTTTGATGGGGTATAGTATGACTTCGACACCATCAGTAGAAGCAAAAGATAAGGCTGATTTAAATATTGAGACACATTCGAATAGTGAAAATACGCTAGAAAAACGCATTCAAGAAGGTAAAGAGAAAATTGATAAATTAAAAAACATCAAAGATAGTCAGAAAGATGCTTCTATTAAAGAAATTACAAAAGCTAAAAGCATAGAAGAAGTTGAAGCAATATTGAAGAAAGCAAAAAAAGTTGATAATAAAACCATTGAACAGAATAAAGTGCAGAGTCGTTTAATTGAAAATGACAAAAAGGAAGTATCTGAAGATAAGAAAAGTGTGAAAAGTGAGTTAGATAGTAAAAAATATATAGCTTCTTCTGTTAAAGAAAAGTCTAACCATATTAAAGAACAAGATAGTATTGACTTGTTCGATCAAGAAGGCCTGCAAGATAATACGTTTGATGCTAATTTAAATCAAAGAGATACAAAGCAAGATATATCTCATTTAGTTGATATGGGTAAACTAAATGAAGAAAGTAAAGATATAGCAGATATGAATGATAGTGAAGAAAATAAAAATACAACTTCAGAAAATGACAAAAGCGCTGTTAAAGAAAACAACCAAGACGGTTTAGCATTTAAAGATACATCTAATACTGAGAGTAATCAAATGCAACAATCAGACGAAATTAAAAAAGACATCGATAAAGTTACGACAAACCATTCAAAAGTAAAAGATAATTTAGATTATTATGTCGAAAATAAAGAAAATAATTTAAAGATATTGGATTCAAAGCTTTCTGAACGAGACTCAATATCTGCTAAAAACAAAGAAAAATTGAAAAAAGAAATAGAAAAAACGCAACAAAGTCTAAAGAAACAAAATGACGTTGTATTAAATCATTTACAATCTGTAAATAATAAAGAACAAGCTGTAAAAGATATTGTTAGTGGTACTTTTGATGAAAAGAGTGCACAATCTATTTTAGAACGTATAGATACAAAAGGTAAAACAGATCAACAAATCGCGAGTCAAGTTGTTAGTGAGTTAGATAACTTATCTACTACTACGAGTGATGATATTTTAAAATCTATGTTTGATAAAACATCTGATAAGCAAGACCTTATTAAAACGATACTATTAACTAAATTTGATCATATAGATACATCAAAAATCGTTGGTGAAATAATGCGTAAAAATCCGAGTAACGAACAAATTGTAGCTTTAATCAAACATCATTTTGGGGACAATGTTACAAGCGATGATATTTTAGAAAATATATTGGACCAATCTCATGATAAACGTAAAGCTTTAGAAACAATGCTAGCTACGAAATTAAATGATGCTAAAGCTAAAGCGCTTGCTGACGTTATTGCCAAAAAAGAAGATTCTAAGCATAACTTATTAAATCTAATGAAATCGGGAATTAATAATGAGTTGAATGATTTATTAAAGGCTGATAAAGATATAAGTAAATTTAAAGATGATATGCATGGTTTGTTTGAACCATTAAAATATACGCCAAGTTTATCAAATAAATTTGATGGGAGTTTGTTAGACAGAGATGAACAGATGCGAAAATTAAGTGGAAATTCAAAATTACTTGGTACACCAAGTCTATTTGACGATTTATTCAATAGAAATAGTATATTAGATGGAATTAAGGATATATCTAATCCTTCGCCTGGGCGTGCTTTATCTCTAGGTGATTCCTCGGGTAGCTTTTTAAGTGGTTTATTTGACAATAATGGTGATTTTTCTTTACCTGATACAGGAACAGTAGTAAAAAAATCAACGATTCCATTAGGGATTCTACTTTTCATTATAGGTGGTGGATTAATATGGTTCACCAAACGAAATAAATCGAAAAATTGTAAATATTAAATTATAACGTATTTAGTACGAGTTAATTCATATAGTATATTTAAAATGCTCCATTCAAAGTTCCACTTACTAGTGTTCACTTTGAATGGAGCATTTGTATTTTGAATGATTAAAAGTTAAATTAAACACTTTAATAAATAAAATAAAGGGAATATTTAAATTTACTAGTTATTACCTGTAATGTAACTCAATTCAGTTGCAGCATCTGCATCAATTGTTCTATAAGAAACGATACCAAGTCCTTTAATGTTTGCTTCTGATATAACGATAGAACCATCATCGTTAACTTTTTCTACAAAAGCTACATGACCGTAGATCTGGTCTGCTCCTTGTTGACCTGCCTCAAATACAACGGCAGTGTGAGATTTTGGTGTTGAAGAAACAGCATAATCTTTTCTTTCTGCTCGATTATTCCAGTTTCGTGCGTCGCCTAAATCACCACTCACATATTTGTCGAACTGTGCCATGCGATTATAAACATACCATGTACATTGCCCATGAGGATAAGGAGAGTCATTTGTTGTTTCTGAAAATGGTTTGAAAGCTGAATCATAATCATCGTTGTTCGCTTTGTAGTTATCTAAATCAGGCATTTTTTTATTATCAAACTGTGTTAAGTCATAGTGGTTGATAATACTATTTAATTTGTCCGCGTATTGTGAATCAGTCGCGTATGTGGTAGCCAAATGCATTGTTGCTGAACGGTAACTATAAGCTTCACTTTTCCATGTTGGTTTATAAATGTCCTGATTACCATCGATGCCCTGTTTGATTAAATTGGCATAATCTTCCAATGATTCTTTTTTGCTTGGATAGCTACGGAAGTTTGCTGGAATTTGGAACGTATGGTTGCCATTATCTTCGAGTGTATTAAATGTAGCCGACTGACCTTCATAAGCTCCTTTTATTCCAAATAAATTGAAATGTGGTGAACTAGCAAGATCGCTAGTGCCTGAGTCAGATTCTAATATGGCTTGGGCAATCATAACAGATGCATAAATATCTTCATCTTGACCTATGTCGTGAGCGTCTTGTGCAACTGTTTTAATAAAATCTCGTGTATTTTTACTTTCAGTAATTGTTATATCGTTAGAATTGTTATTATCATCCGATAAATTTGGCAATTGTTGGAAAGTTGCAGTAGATCTGATGTTTGATTGGTTTATGTCGTTTTCAAATGATTGAGCGGGCTTTTCTTTTTTAGCTAATTGTGATTCAGAAGGTAATTGAGGGTTAGCATTTGTATTCGATGCCTGTTTCTCAGAATTATTTTCCTTACTTTTACTATTTCCATTTGATAAATCATCTTTTTTAGCATCATATTGTTTTTTGTTATTTTTAGCATCTTCACTATACTCGTCTAAAATTGCATCTAATACTTTATCGTCAGATTTTGTATCTGATTTATCAGCATTTTCGTTATCACTGTTGGCATTATCGTTTTCAGTAGCAAGTGTGTCATTATCTTTGTTGTCTAAATCATCAGCATCATTATTTGCTTCTTCATAAGATTGATCTTGTTGGGAGGATTGTTTTGACTCACCATCATCTTTTTTTTGATTTTTATCAACTGGAAGTTTGTTTGATTCAGATTTATTATCTATATCATCGTTCTCTGACTTCTCAGATGACTGTACATCATCAATGTCATCTTGGAGTGAACCCTTATCACTATTTTTTTCTAAATTGTTAGTATTTGATTCGTCACTATCATCCGAATTTGTCGTTTTTGGATTTATTTGATCTATAGATGTATCATCATTTTTACTCTCATTCTTCTCGTTTTGTACATTGTTATTCTCTATAGTAGAAGTTTGTTTCACTTTATTATTAGAAAACAGTTGATTTAATAATTCAGATAGCCCATCCTTGTCACTCTTAAAAGGTTCTGGCTTGAAAACATTCAAACTATCATAAGACGATGAATCATTAAATGAATTTTCAAATGAACTCGGTATTTTTTCGTTGGATGATTCATTATCAGAAGTTTTGTGTCTTTTATTATTAATATCTTCTGTAGTCCTTTCATCTTTTGTACTATTTAACTTACTCTTACGGTCACTATTTTCCTTTTCATCATTTCCATTTTTTGATGAATGTGATTGCTTAGCTTGCTCCTCATCTTTTTCCTTATACACGTCATTTGATTCAGAATTTGTGGCACTTTTTTCTAAAGATTCGGCACTAACATCGTTGATAGAAAATGATGGAATAAGTAAAGATGTTGAAAGTAAAAAGACTAATAATTTTTGTTGCTTCATGAAAATACCTCTTTTCTAAAATAGATTACTTTGCTATGTACAAACTATGGTTTGTCTTGGTACACTATAGACAGACTTGGACTTAGTTGATACTTATCAACCATGAAACGGATAGTCTTTGCTAATGGTTTCAGTATATCAACTTATATGAAATTAACAAATAGTAATTTTAAATTATGTGAAAAAATCAATAGATACAGTTTTAGAGGTGTATAAATGAAGAACGCAATAAAATTATTTATAATGGATTTGAAAAAGATTGTTAAGACGCCTGCTGTTTTAGTGATTTTAGGAGGTTTAGCACTTCTTCCTTCTTTTTATGCTTGGTTTAACTTAGAAGCGACATGGGATCCATACGGTAATACTAAAAATATTAAAGTAGCTGTTGTAAATGAGGATAAGGGAGATAAAGTTAAAGATAAAAATGTGAACGTGGGCAATAAAATTACCAATAAACTAAAGAAAGATGATAACTTTGATTGGCAATTTGTAAGTCGAAAAAAAGCCGATCATGATTTGAAGATGGGCGATTATTACGCAGCCATTTACATACCAGAGAAGTTTACGCACCAAATTACCGGCACACTTCGAAAAAAACCACAGCAAGCAGACGTAGAATACAAAGTGAATCAAAAACTTAATGCGATTGCGCCTAAAATGACAAATGCAGGGACTAGTGCCATTGTTCAAAAAGCAAATGAACAATTTAATGAGACAGTAACAAAAGCATTATTAGATGAAGCAAATCGACTTGGCGTGAAACTTGAGGAAGAAATTCCAACCATAAATAAAATTGAAGATGCAGTATCTAAAGCTAATGATTCTATACCCAAAATTAATGATTTTGCTGATAAAATAATATATTTAGATGAAAATCAGGATGAAATTGACAATTATGCTGATGAATTTAGAGGGTTAGGAAATCATAAAAGTGAAGTTATAGATGCTGCAGATAAATTAAACCAAGTTAATGCGGCCATTCCGACATTAAATGAGCGAGCTAAATTGATATTGGCATTAAATGACTACATGCCAAATATTGAAAATGCCTTGAATGTTGCATCTAATGATGTACCAGAAGCTTTTCCAAAAATTAATCGTGGTGTAGACCTTGCAAGCGCAGGGGTTGACGCAGGGTTACAAGGCCTGAATGAAGCGCAAGGATATTTACCTGCAGTGCAACAGCGTGTCGAAGGCTATCAAGAAGTCGTTGATAATGCACAAGAAGCAAATCAAAATGCTAATAATCGATTACAAGAAAATGTTGAAACTGAGCAGCAAAGTTCTAAAGGGTCAGATAGTTATTCAAATATTAAAACTTCGCAAATAAGTAATGGTAATAGCGACAATGCTGAGAATAATCAAAATGGAACAGCAATAAGTAGTGAAGATGTAAGCGCAATGGAATCTTCACTATCAAAATCATTATTATCTTTATCCAATTATACCGACAAACAAGCGGAAAGTAGTCAAGAAGATATTAATGCGCTAAAAAATGTCACTTACGGTATTATATCTACAGATAAGCCAAAAGATTTCAAAGAAACTTTAGATAATATTAAATCTAGACT
Organism: Staphylococcus sp. 231237_7MaSpsaltlick; assembly: GCF_043107035.1. Taxonomy (NCBI): domain Bacteria; kingdom Bacillati; phylum Bacillota; class Bacilli; order Caryophanales; family Staphylococcaceae; genus Staphylococcus; species Staphylococcus sp. 231237_7MaSpsaltlick. The sequence goes on along the minus strand of NZ_JBICNX010000025.1, from coordinate 37,677 downwards.
TGAAGTAACAAGTAAGTCCAATCAAAAGTTTATAGATATATTATCAGAGCTTGAAGATAGAGAAAAGGTAGATCTTTCTGATGAGATTAAGGAATTAGAATCAGCAAATAATAGAATTAATAATTTAATTAAGACACAAAATCAACTTAGTGAAGCACTTTCGAATGGAAGTTCTGGTAAAGAAGAAGCAGTAGAATTACTTAAAGAAATTCCACGCGTGAATAGTAGCTTAGATGATTTAAGAAACTATATTAAGTCAGAACTAAACCAAAAATTATTAGATGTATCTAATGATGTGATGTCATTATTAGATGACGGCGATATAAAACTATCAACTGTTCAATCGAAATTAAACACAATTGATCAAGTTATAAATTCAGGAGAAAGTATTTTAACTACTGGTAAGGATAGAATTGAGACGATTCAAAGTGCACTACCAGTCATTGAGCAAAGATATATGGATGCAATGTCTATTGCTCAAAATTATTATCCACAATTTAAACAAAGTGTTTCTAACGCAGCATCATTTATTGAAAATGACTTGCCAGGTTTAGAACAACAGTTATCTGATACAACAGCAACTGTGAACAATACAATACCTACACTGTTTAATCGGTATGATAATTTGGTAGATATTTTAGATACAAATCAACCACGTGCAAAAGAAAGCTTGCACAATTTGGCAGATTTTGCACGTAATCAATTACCAGATGTTGAAAAAGATCTGGCTAAAGCGAACAAACTATTTGACGAGATTGAAGACGACGATGCAGTGGATAAAATGGTAGACTTATTGAAAAATGATTTGAAAAAACAAGCTAATGTAATCGCAAATCCAATTAATATAGATCAAAAAGACATATTTCCTGTTAAAGACTACGGTTCAGCAAGCACACCATTTTACACAGCATTAGCAATATGGGTAGGAGCTTTATTACTAGTAAGTTTATTAACGACAGATAATAAACATAAATCATTAGAGCCACATCTAACGACAAGAGAAATTTATCTAGGAAAGAGTGGGTTGTTTTATACGTTGGGTATTATCCAAGCACTCATCGTATCGATTGGAGATGTAGTGATACTGAAAGCGCAAGTTGAATCTGTTGTATGGTTTATTGCTATAGCAGTATTCTCATCACTTGTATTTATTTCAATTGTATATACTTTAGTGTCATTGTTAGGAAATCCAGGGAAAGCAATTGCAATCATCTTCCTTGTACTACAAATAGCAGGTGGTGGAGGAACCTTCCCTATCCAAGTTACACCAGAGTTCTTCCAAGTCATTCACCCTTATTTACCTTTCTCTTATTCAATAGATGCTTTAAGAGAAGCAGTTGGAGGACCTGTACCTGAAATTTTAACTAAAAAATTAGTGATCCTTTCATTATTTGGTATAGGATTTTTATTAATTGGTGTTATCTTTAAACCAATTACTGATCCACTGATGAGAAAAGCAACTGAAAAAGCTGAAGAAAGTGATGTAATGGAATAAATGATAGTTTAGTAAGGAAGGTTAATATGGAGCATAAAGAGGGAAACTTAGAAATAATGATTAACCAATTCTATGATGCTACAGCGAATATTAATAAATCAATTACTAACATGGTTAAAGAATTGGAACCAGGTCGCTACTTATCTTATGAACAAATAGAAACAATGCATTTTATTCACCATAATGAAAAAATATCGATTAACGACTTAGCAAATAAGCAATGTATTTATAAGACAGCTATATCAAAACGTGTTAAGAAGTTAGAATACAAAGGTTATGTGCAACGAGTTTATTCTAATGATAAACGTATTAAATTAGTTAGTTTGACGCATAATGGAGAACGCTTATTAAAAGAAATAAAAAACAACTTAACAAAAGAAATAAAATTACTTTTATTAAGCTGTTTTGTTAGAGAAGATTTTGAAAAATTTATGTATCAGCTCATGAATTTTGAAAACACATTTTTAAAAAAGTACTACTAGAGTAAATTAATTTAGATATTTGAAAAATGAAATTTCAATGTTTATTTGTCACTTTACTTGGTATATGAGTATGATTTCACTTAATATTTGAAGTCGCTTCTTTAGTAACTAAATTTAATAAAAAGGCATAATAATTTCTAATAACGATTACTTATGTTAATACCTATGATTATTACTTTTAATTGTATCTAGAAAGTCAATGCTCTAACTACAAATTGAAGAAACTAGTTTATCAAGATTTAATTCTATTTCATTCAATTTACCACCTACTTTAGGGGGAACTACTGGTTAGACAGTTCTTTCAATAATTTAAATGAGCTCTTAGATTGGAACAAATCTTTAAATGAAGGTGCTATTAATTTTCCATCTTTTGGACCTGATAAAGAAAGAGGGAAAGCTTATCGTGATAGTGGTCTGTTTGATAATGATAAAAAATTAAAAGCATATACAAAAGAAGAATTAGATTTGTTTTTGTATCAGGAGCCAATAAAATTAAAAAAACCACCTGAAGAATGGCGGAAATCAGCAAAATATGTGGGACTTATACCTAGGTTTAGAAGAATATTCTTGGGAGATAAAGAATTTAACAAAAAACGTTATGCTAAACATCTTAACAATGTTGTGGAAAATAAAATTTGTCCAACTTGTAACGGTCAACGTTTAAATTCGAAAATTTTGAGTTGTAAAATTATGGGGAAAAATATTTCAGATTTCACACAAATGACTGTAAAAGAAAATTTAGCATTTCTTAATAAATTAAATAATTCAACAGCCCAGTTTATTATTGAACCACTCCGAAAACAATTAGAAGCACTTGATTATATAGGATTAAGTTATTTAACTCTTGACCGTGTAACCACTTCTTTATCAGGTGGAGAAGCACAACGGCTTAAATTAATACGACATTTAAATAGTTCGCTATCTGATTTGGTTTATATCATTGATGAACCAAGTGTTGGTTTACATCCAGAGGATATTGCAAAAATAAATGAAATTTTGAAATCTTTAAAACATAAAGGTAATACAGTATTAATTGTAGAACATGATCCTGATGTAATTAAAGAAGCAGATTATATTATTGATATGGGGCCAAGTTCAGGGGCGCAAGGTGGAGAGATAACGTTTAAGGGAACATACAAAGAATTATTGTCTTCAGATACATCTACTGGGGAAGCACTACGTATCAAACATCACTTAAAAAATGAGATACGTGAAGCAAAGAGTTTTTATCATCTTGGACCAGTGACCCAAAACAATTTGAATAATGTGACAGTTGATATACCCAAGCATGTTTTGACAGTATTAACTGGAGTAGCAGGTTCTGGGAAAAGTTCACTTGTTAAGGCAGGTTTTGCAAAAAATGATAATGCAGTATTTATGGATCAAAAAGCGATACAAGGTTCCGATCGGTCTAATTTACTAACTTATTTAGGTGTTTTTGATAGAGTCAGAAATTTTTTCAGCAAAGAAACTGGATTAAATAAATCTATGTTTAGTTATAATTCGAAAGGAGCTTGTCCCAATTGTGGTGGTAAAGGTTATATTGAAACAGAACTTGCATTTATGGGTGAATTTTCACAAACATGTGAAGTGTGTCACGGTAAACGTTATAAGCCAGAAGTGTTGAATCAACTATAGATGGCTATTCCATTGCTGATTTCCTTGAATTGACTGTTGACGAAGGTATAAGATTTTTTGATAAAGAAAATGAAATTCAGTCTAAGTTACAAGCTATAAGTAAAACTGGATTAAATTACGTAACCCTTGGCCAACCTCTATCTACATTATCAGGTGGTGAAATTCAACGCGTTAAATTAGGCCAATATTGGTTCTGTTGCAAAGTTGAATTTATAGTATAATTTTAACAAAAAGGAGTCTTCTGTATGAACTATTTCAGATATAAACAATTTAACAAGGATGTTATCACTGTAGCCGTTGGCTACTATCTAAGATATGCATTGAGTTATCGTGATATATCTGAAATATTAAGGGAACGTGGTGTAAACGTTCATCATTCAACGGTCTACCGTTGGGTTCAAGAATATGCCCCAATTTTATATCAAATTTGGAAGAAAAAGCATAAAAAAGCTTATTACAAATGGCGTATTGATGAGACGTACATCAAAATAAAAGGAAAATGGAGTTATTTATATCGTGCCATTGATGCAGAGGGACATACATTAGATATTTGGTTGCGTAAGCAACGAGATAATCATTCAGCATATGCGTTTATCAAACGTCTCATTAAACAATTTGGTAAACCTCAAAAGATAATTACAGATCAGGCACCTTCAACGAAGGTAGCAATGGCTAAAGTAATTAAAGCTTTTAAACTTAAACCTGACTGTCATTGTACATCGAAATATCTGAATAACCTCATTGAGCAAGATCACCGTCATATTAAAGTAAGAAAGACAAGGTATCAAAGTATCAATACAGCAAAGAATACTTTAAAAGGTATTGAATGTATTTACGCTCTATATAAAAAGAACCGCAGGTCTCTTCAGATCTACGGATTTTCGCCATGCCACGAAATTAGCATCATGCTAGCAAGTTAAGCGAACACTGACATGATAAATTAGTGGTTAGCTATATTTTTTTACTTTGCAACAGAACCTATTAAAATTACTTGTTAACGGAAATAAAATTTATGAAATTTAAGATATATATGCTAGTGATAATACGTATTTAATACCAAATAAATATTATCTAACTTCGGAGACTATAGAATTTTTAAACCAATCAGATTCTTTATACACATATAATGACCAAAAATATTATAAAGTTCATATAAATGAATCACAGAGCATTGTAGCCATACCGATTGTTAAAAAATATTTTGATAGAGAGAATGCAATACTAATACCTTTTGAAGTTGAAGAAGACTTGAATACTACCATAAATAAAATTGCTAATGGTAGAGGTGGACTTGAACATCAGACAATAGACGATCAATTAGGAACTTTGAATAATTGTATAGAATATCTATTGAAAAAAGAAGGTAAGTTCAAAGAGATATCGCCTAATTTATTTTACGGTTTTATTGATAATACAGATGTTATGCAGTATAGAAAAGACACACATATATTTAGACATGCTAGCAATGAATCCTTAGACGAAAAAAGTAAATGGAGTAATGATAAAAAGCGATTTTATATCAGATTAGGTATTATACTGATCACAGCAATATATGATGATATTTATTGGTTTTAGAAAATTGAATAGGAGAAGTTTTATGAAACAAAATTCAGAAATAAAAAACAAAGTTATTTTGCGTGTAATAGCTATTATTATGCTAATTGCTACATTTATAGTCAATAAATTACCAATTGAATTTCACGAAAAGGTTATAGGATCTGTGATCTGTATAATATTGATGTTTATAGTTCTATATTTGAGCAATTTATTTTCATTTAATAGAATAGATATAAAAACATATGAAACTATGAAGCAGGATTTAAATAAAATTGGCAGAACATTAAATAATATACAAGAAAATGACAGTAATGTAAGTAAAGTAGAAGTCTATGAATTTTATAACTTTTCTCAATATTATTATCAAAAAAGGGCGGTAGTAGGTTTTTCTAACATATGGGCAAAAAGAAAATTAAAATCTTTGTGTATATCATTGGCAGAGCTAGGGGATTTTATTGATAATAATCATATAGATAATGCAGGCGGATTAACTATGAGGATTAGATTTACAGGTAGTATTTCAGGTATATATGATCGTAGTAAACATGATACAGAAGAAGAAAATGAAAGAAAATATATTGAGTTATTTAAAACAACTTTAAAGCGCTATATAGATTTTAAAAGTTATTGTGAAAAAAGATTATAACTAAATCAAAAACAATCGTTTTTGATACAAAACCTCTTAATTCAAATTTAAGAGTGTCACTTTGCTTGATATATGAGAATGATTTTACTTAATAAATGAGAAAAGGAATACAAATATTTAATTGTATTCCTTTTCTCATTTAGATTAAACTCTTCCATATTCTTTACCATATTCTTCCATCATATCTATAATAGGCATGAGTGCTTGACCTTTATTAGTTAAGCTATATACAACTTTAGGTGGCACTTCTGCGTAAACAGTTCTATTAATAATCCCATCACTTTCTAATTCTTTTAACTGTTTCGTTAAAGAACCTTGAGATATACTTGTTAAAAATTTCTTTATTTCTCCAAATCTACGTCCTTTCTCCTTTAAATACCATAAAATTAAATTTTTATATCTCCCGGATAAAACATTTTGTGTGTATGCTATGCCATGCATGTCTCTATGTTCCTCAATAAATGATTCATCAAATCCATAATTACATATTTTAACCATATAAACACCTCCAAATCACAATAGTACGAATTTTAATACTATGTCATTATTTATTACCTACTTCTCAAATGAGTGTAATAGTTTTAATATACTATATATCAAAACTTTTAGAAATGAAAGAAGGATAATTTATGAATGAAAGAAGGATAATTTATGAATGAAACAATAAAATTATTAAAACAACATAGTTCTATAAGAAATTTTGAAAATAAAGCGATCCCTGAAGAACAGGTTAATGAAATATTTAAAGCTGCAAATCAAACGTCTTCTTTTAGTTTGTTACAAGCTGTATCTATTATTCGCGTGACTGATAGTTCCTTACGCAAAAAAATAATGGAACTCAGTGGTAATCAAAATTATATTGAAGAAGCTTCAGAGTTTTGGATATTTTGTTCAGATTTCAATCGTAATCATAAAATAGCTCCTAATGTAGATGTAACATATGCAGAGTTCTTGCAAATAGGAGCAGTCGACGTTGGATTAATGGCTCAAAACACATTAACTGCAGCTGAATCATTAGGATTAGGCGGCGTTTTTATTGGTGGGATAAGATTAAATATAGAAGAAGTGACAGCTTTACTTGATTTACCAGAATATGTTATTCCATTGACGGGATTATGTATTGGTTATTCAGCTGGTGAAAAACCTCAATCAAAGCCAAGATTACCTAAAAAAATAGTAATGCATGACAATAATTATAATGCTTTCAATATAGAAGATATTGAAGATTACGATGAAGAAATGAAAAATTATTACGAAAATAGACCTATAATAGCACCTTTTACTGTAAAAAAAGTAAAAGGGTGGAGTGAACATATAGAGGAGCATTTACAACGAAGCATTCAACCTAATATGTTGGAATATTTAAATAAACAAGGATATGCCAAAAGATAATAATGAAAAGATGAATATTTAAATATGATATGATAATTTTAAAAATAAAACGCACACAACCTTTATAAAAACAGACTAAACAAGTAATACAAAATCATATAAATTCTTCATCTTCTTTATGATATTTCTAATATATTGTTTTAACGATATATTCATAGAACTAACTTAGGGAATTAATACAATTACTATATTTGAAAGGAGATTATAATGAAAACAAGGCACATGAGTATCGGAATTGCTATGTCAGACTTCTATGGTAATCATAAAAATGCTTGGCGTTCTGAGCAAACAGACCCATTAGCATACATTAACATTGAAGAACAAATTAAATATGCAAAAATTGCGGAAAATGGAGGTCTTGATTATATTTTTATGCCAGATAGAGTTTTTTTACACACTGGTTTTACGGGTATTATTAATTTTCCAATTGATCCTATTGTCCAAATTTCGGCAATTGCTGCTCACACAAAGCATATTGGATTAATCCCAACATTGTCTACTTCCTTTAACGAACCTTACACAATAGCTCGACAGCTTCGAGCGTTAGATCTAATCAGTGGAGGTAGAGTGGGATGGCAAGTCGTTCCTAGTTTTGAACCTGAAGCATTTGCTAATTATGGCCAAAATGTACCTAAAAGTAGCGATAAATATGGACGACTTCATGAGGTAATTCAGATTACACAAGCTTTATGGGGAAGTTGGAAAAAAGAAGCAGGAGAGCCTAATCAAAATACAGGCGTATTCTTAAATAGTGAGTATATCCAGCCAATTAATTTACAGGGAAAATACGTAGGGGCTCGTGGTCCTTTGCAAGCACCACCTTCACCACAAGGACAACCAATTTTAGTAATGCCTGCAGCTAGCAATTCAGGAATTAAGCCAGCTGGTATGTATGCTGATACAATCATTGGAATGCCAAATACTATAGAAGAGTCTGTTCATTTACGTGAAATTTTCCGTTCAGCAGCACAAGAAGCCGGAAGAAATGCGGATGATATTAAATTCATGGTTTTTTTCACGTTTGGAATAGGTAAAACACATCGAGAAGCATTAAATCGTAGACGCGAAATGGAAAGTTCCGAAGATTTTCCTGAACGCTTGAGACATCTCTCAATGCTCTTAGGTGTTCCGATTTCTGAAACAGATATAGATGAACCATTAACCTCTATTCATCTCAGCAATCTAAGACAAAATCCTCAGTTTAGTAAATCTGCTCAAGCGATTCGACTCGCTAAAGAAGGTTATTCACCACTAGATATTATTGCTCATGGTGTTCTAGATAATACGCCAGGTGTGGTAGGAACTGCTGAAGATGTAGCAGATTATTTACAAGAATGGTTTGAATCAGAGGCAGCCGATAGTTTTGCTTTAGCTGCCGATCGACTTAGTGATGCTTTATCTGATTTTGTAGATCAAGTCATTCCTATTTTACAAAAGCGTGGCTTCCGTCCAGAAGGTTACATGGGTAACACACTCCGAGAAAATATGAATATAGATTATCAGATAGGCGTTGATCCACGTATTTTAAATGAAACAGAATAAATTAAGGTATCATTGCAAGTCACACAATATGTCAGGCAGAAGTAGATACTGTTTGAAACCTATATGAAATTAGATTCAGAGCTCATTTACGTTGTTATAGATCCTAAATATTAATTGGTGAAAGGAAATGGATATTGTGGTACATGTGAATATATTAAAGAGTACAATTAAGAGTAGAATCTATGGTTATGAAGTTTTGGGGCATGCTGATTACGACGATTACGGCTATGACATTGTATGTGCTAGTATATCAACATTAATTTTTACAGCTATTAATAGCTTAGAAAGCGTTGCAAAGTATAAAGAAAGTGAATTAAATATTAAAATGGCAGAGAATGGTTATATGTCTTTCTCTTTGCTTATTAATGATAACGATCCAAGATTAAATATTGCCAATATTATATTAGAAACGACTTTTATAGGGTTGAATTCTATTGAAGAAGAATATGGACAGTATATAAATATAAAAACAGTAATTAATAATATTTAAAGTATTTCTAATTTGAGTGTACAGAAAACATTCGTTTTTGACACAAAACTTCTTAACTATAAATTAAGAGGTTTTTCTTAGATATTAAAGTCTATAAACTTGTGTTATAATCAATGTATCATAAATATCAAAAAATACGAGTTTTTAGACGATGAGAGACGTGTTTATTTGCATCGAGAACTAGATTTCATTAGTAAGTACCCATAAAACGATAAAAAGAGGAGGTATTCAAATGGCTAAAATTGGTTATGCGCGTGTATCAACACAAAATCAAAGTCTTGATGGACAGATTGATACACTTGAAGAATATGGTTGTGAACGTATATTTAGCGAGAAAGCGAGTGGTCGTAAAACTAAAAGAACGGAACTTGATAAGTGTTTAGACTATTTACGTGAAGGAGACATCCTAGTTATCTATAAACTAGATCGCCTTGGACGTACAACAAAACAGTTAATTGAATTATCGCAATGGTTGGATAAAAACGGCATTGATTTACACATTATTGATATGAATGTATCAACTAAAGATGCGATGGGCAAAATGTTCTTTACAATGATGAGTGCATTCGCTGAACTTGAAGCTAATTTATTAAGTGAACGAACTAAAAAAGGGTTAGAAGCAGCAAGAGCAAGAGGGCGAAAAGGTGGCCGACCATCATTACCAGATCACAAAAAGCGTGAGATTAAATTCTTATATAACGAACAGAAGCTTACAGGTGAAGAGATTGCTGAACAAACAGGCGTAAGTCGCTCTACAGTATATAGGGTGATTAAGGATTAAATTCGATGAAAAAATATATTATTTAAGGCTCTTATAGATATATCTAAATCATTTATAAAAGCGTCTTCTGCAAAATCTATAATATCCCATTCTAAAGTTGCGTCTTGCCAATTTTTACTTTTTGAATAAGCGAGTACTTTTTGTTGCAACTTTAGAAATTTATTTTCCAAAATAACATTCCCTATCAATATTGTATGTGTTTCTAATCAAGTATACTTTTTATCGATTCCGATTAAAATGCTTTTTAATATAAAAGGCTTCAATAAAAAAGGTATTGTAGTGTTATAAGTGGAGGATCCTTTATATTCGCTATGTTTTTCTGGTTATGGATTATTAGACTTACTTAACTCGTCAATTCAAAGTTCATAGCAAGATATGTTATGTATTGAATTGGGGTATTAATATATAAAGGGGGCTAAAAATGGATGTACAAGGTTTATATACTGACCTAAATAATCATATAAATTATCTTACTAACATTGATTGCAAGGATACATGGGATAATGAAGAAATGTTGAGCATACAAGGAGATATAGCCTATAAATTAGACCAAATAGTTCAAAATTATGATAGCTTAAGTAAAGAAGATGCAAGGAGTTTATTAAGTGAAATTGCTTTAGTAAATCGTTTATTGGCAGATTCTTAATGAATAGTATATTCACTTTCAGTTCCTATAATTTTTTATTAGTAAACCACCTTTTCGGTCGAAATGTTGTTATATCAACGTTTTAACGACTAATCGAAAAGGTGGTTTTATTCATGAAATATACATCGTTGATTTGACGGGCTTTTGAGCGTTAACTGTGGTTAGCGTTTTGTATTTTTATTCAAGGAATTTCATCATTAATCAAAACACTACCTAATATAATAATAAAGTCTGTTTTTTTAATATATGTCTTTTTATTAATAAAAAGACACCTATTACCAAAGATTTAGGATTTATTTAATAAAATATGTATAAAAATATAAAAAACCAGCCGAATTAACGGCTGTTCCATATCTATTATGTTTGCATTTATAATTTTATAAAAACACCTCTAATTTTAATGAAGTTTTAACCCTAAATAACTTGGGTAATTTTAAATAGGCTTTTAATTTATCAAATTTCTTTTTATAAACCCAAAGTTATTCTTTTCAACCGTTTTTAATTAAACGGTTGTTTTTTATATAATTAACTATATTTTAATAAATTATAAGGGTGATACTATGATAAATATTATTTCAGCAATTGGTTCTTTAGGTACGTTTATTATGGCTATATTTTATTTCATTTCTGTATCTATACAGCTTTATCAAATGAAAATTAGCTTTATCCCTGCGCTAGGATTCAATCAAACTTTATTGGAATTAAATAATGATAATGAACTAATAATGAATAATATAAAAACGGATAATACAAAGCATGAAGATTATTTGAAATTGTATAATTTAGGAGGAGGAGCTGCAAGAAAAATTAAAATAGAAGTTATATTAAATGAGGATCAAACTATACAAGAAAAATTTATTAACATGTTACCAAGTGGTGAAAGTTATTATTTGCCTGTTAATAAAGAGGTATTTGATGAATTTGAGCAAACTATTCAAAATAACGGATATGAAACAAACTTACGTATTAAATTAACTTATTATCATAATATTAGTAGGAAGCCTAAAGAAGTAATGCTTCATGCAAAAATAGATGCATTTAACACTTATAGTGACAAAAGTATTTATGAGTTACAATTTACAGAAAGGTAATGATTATTATAAAATATTTTTTGTATTGATGTTTATATTTTATATAAATAGGTTATATGGCATGATAGATAGGTGTACTATCTCAACGTTAATTAATATTTTCATTCTCTAACGATAATAATTTTTTTGTTTTTTGACCATGCTTTTGGGAGAGCGTGGTTATTTTTATTACTCACCATATTTTAGTTTCTTCTTTTGAACTTTTATGTTCATCGTAATTAAATTTTAACATATCCCTAATTCCATATTCCTTGAAAATTTATCTTTTAACATAGCTTTTTTAACATAGCTTTAGTTATATGTTTTTTAATATTATTTATAATGGATTGATAAACATATAATGCTTTTTCAAAATCTGTAGTATTCATAATTATGACCTTTAGCCTTTTTTATTATTAATTCAACTCTTCGACACTGCTATCTAATTTTATTGTCCAAAATATCTTTAGTTAGCTTAGTATGTTCAACGCCTCCAACATTACCGTATCTACAGCTATTTCTACCTCATGTTCTTTCCCTTCATCATTTTTATACGTCTCAATTGAGTTTTTGAGATTGTTATATTTAAAAACCTTATGAAAAGAAACTTTATTAAATGAAAAACTATGACGGTTTATAAATAATGATTCACATAATCGATGATTCTTAGAAAACATATTAAAAAGGACCCCTTGTTGAATATGGAGTCCTTTAATCATTTCAAAATCAAATATTGCCTTAATATAGAAAATATTATGGGTTAAATGAATATTAGTAATACTAATATTTGTTGCAAAAAACATTTAATTAAAGGTAATTCTTGATTAATAATTCATTTTATGACGAACTTTGCGCTTACTTAACCTAAAATGTTAAAACTACTCTGTTATTAGAAGAAACATATTCATAATAATGATTATAATTATCTTCACAATAATTTAAATTTCTGTAAATCACATCATATTAGGAGTTGGCATAATATTTTGATTATTTTCATTTTCTGGAATATTAGCAACTACTGCTTCTGTTGTAAGGAACAGAGATGCTATGCTTGCCGCATGTTGTAAAGCTGAACGTGTTACTTTTGTCGGGTCTACAATACCTTCTTCAATCATATTAACCCATTCTCCTGTTGCTGCATTATAGCCAATACCTGGAGCTTTATTTTTAAGTTTTTCAACAATTACTGATCCTTCAACCCCAGCGTTTTCTGCAATTTGTCTCATTGGTGCTTCTAAAGATTTTAAAACAATATTTATACCAGTAGATTTATCACCTACTGCATCAATATCTTTTACTTTATTATATATGTTAAGTAATGCTGTTCCGCCTCCAGCAACAATACCTTCTTCAACAGCTGCTCGTGTTGAATTTAAGGCGTCTTCAATTCGTAATTTTCTTTCCTTTAATTCTGTCTCTGATGCAGCGCCTACCTTAATAACAGCTACGCCACCAGCTAACTTGGCTAGTCTTTCTTGCAGTTTTTCTTTATCAAAATCAGATGTTGATTCTTCTATTTGATTTTTAATTTGTTGTATACGATCATTCAATTTTCCTTTGTTACCATGACCATCTACAATAGTTGTGTTATTTTTAGTAACTTCAACTTTATTAGCCGATCCTAGCATATCAATTGTTGCATCTTTAAGTGTTAGTCCCAAATCTTCGGTAATGTATGACCCACCTGTTAACACGGCAAGGTCTTCTAACATTGCTTTTCGTCTATCTCCAAATCCAGGAGCTTTAACAGCTACTGCAGTAAATGTACCTCTCATTTGATTTATAACTAAGTTTGTTAGTGCATCACCTTCCACTTCTTCAGAAATAATTAATAGCGATTTGCTTTCTTGAGCTACCTGTTCAATAATCGGCAATATATCTTTAAAAGAATTAATTTTTTTATCTGTTATTAAAATGTATGGATTGTCTAATTCAGCCGTCATTTTATCTGAATCAGTAACCATATATGGAGATTGATAGCCGTTATCAAATTGCATACCTTCTACTACTTCTAATTCTGTTTTAAAACTGTTAGATTCTTCTACTGAGATTACGCCATTATGACCTACTTTATCCATAGCTTCAGAAATATATTCACCAATTTCTTCATCTGCAGCTGAAATTGTTCCTACTTGTGCGATTTCAGATTTATTTTTTACACTATGAGAAATTTCTTTTAATGAATCAACCGCAACGTTTACAGCTTTATTAATACCTTCTCGTACTCCTACAGGATTAGCACCACTAGACACATTTTTAAGGCCTTCTTTAATCATAGCGTGTGCAAGAACAGTTGCGGTAGTAGTACCATCACCAGCAACTTCATTTGTTTTATTAGCAACTTCTTGTACTAACTTAGCTCCCATATTTTCATAAGAATCTTCAAGTTCGATTTCTTTAGCTATAGTAACTCCGTCATTTGTAATAAGTGGTGAGTTATTCTTTTTATCTAATACAACATTACGTCCCTTAGGCCCCATTGTAACCCTTACTGCATTGCTTAATTTATTAACTCCATTTAACATAGATTGTCTTGCATCTTCTGAAAATTTTAGTGATTTAGCCATTACAAATAATACCTCCTAAAATTATTTTGATATATTAAATTAGAAATAACTGTTTATTCAATAATTGCTAAAACATCATTTTCACTGATTACTAAAAAAGATTCATCATTGTAATCAACCTTAGTACCAGCATAATTTTTATAAATAACATAGTCTCCTACATTTACTTCTGGCTTTTTTCGACTTCCATCATTTAATAGGAAACCTGGGCCAATAGCGATAACCTCTCCTTCATAATTATTTTCTTGTGCGGAATCGGTTAATACTATTCCACTTTTTGTTGTTTCTTCATTTTCTTTTTGTTTAATAATAATTTGGTTGTTTAATGGTTTAAGCATATTTTGCCCTCCTTAAAAAATAATGTTAGCACTCTAACTACCTAAGTGCTAACATTATTTTAATCAAATTTAGTCAAATTTTCAATAATTATTGACAAAAAAAACATAAAATGTTAGTAATAATTATAGAGTTATCCTATGATAATTTTAGAGGAGTTGATATATTATGTTTAAAGAAAAACTTGTATATTATTCTCCAAAGTATTTAAAAAATAATATTATTTCTAAAAATAAAAATCATATGAATAACACAGCTTACAACGACCCTTTCATTGAATTTTCATTTCATTACGATTGGAAATCTTATAATGATTCACTTAATATAAGTAAATATATAAACACTATAAACAAAGAAAAATAATTGATTATCATAAGATAACTCGAAATAAAAGCATGGAGTAGCGTTAAAAATTACTGTGTTGGTGATTTGTCGCCTCTAATTTCAAGTAATGGGAGAACTTAAATTGAATAGAACAAACCAAAAGGCTATAACTTTTAAATTAACAAACGAAGAATACAAAAAAATCCAAGACTTATCAGCGTATTGTCATATGTCTCCGACTGAATATGCTAGGCATCAAGCACTCGGAAACCAAATAAAGCCCACGATATTACATCAAGAAACTAATGTTGATAAAGGGGTTAATTTTATTTCGGAGGATAAATATGAGAAACAAGTGTCCTATTCAAAAAAACTCAAGCGCGCTTATAATCAAGCAACGAATGAACTTGAGTCAGAACGACTTAAAATCAATACCATGAATCGTTTACTTCCATATGTACAATCCGATGGATCAATTGATACTAACGAATACCAAAAAGATAGAACCTTGATTTGTAATCTAAAGCAATTAGGTTATTGATAACTCGTATTATTAATTTCACCTTCTCAAAACATATTAATTATAATGCTTATCCATGCTTAAAGCCCCACCTATATTAGGTGGGGCTTTCTTTAATGAACGTTTATACTTTGGACCACGTCTTCTCCTGGCATTAATTTAGGTAACCTCACTTCTAAAATACCGTTTTTATATTCAGCGTATATCTTTGGAACGTTAACATTATAAAAAGTAAATTGTTCAAATAGAGGGACTTTCTTTTCCTCTAAATAATCATATTTCTCTCCTCGAATGGTTAATATATTATTAAAAAATTTTAAGTTCAAAAGGTTTTTAGACGAATTAGGAATTTTAGCTTTCAAAATGTATTGATCATGTTCTTCTTTAACATCACTATCGATAGAAACATTAAAAATTTCAGTTGCTAATTTTTCTTGGAAGTTTTTAAAGTAATGATTAAAAGTTTCTAAATTAAATGCTTTATTTGACATAATAATCATCCTCCCTAAAAAAGTAAATTTAATGTTGACAAAATAATAATAACATGGTATATAGTAATTGTAAATTATCATATGGTAATCAAAGATACGTGTTTAAATCTTTGTAGGAGTGTGATAATTATGATTTTAAACCAAGTAGTTCAACAATTAAAACATGGTAAATTACCTAATTTAGAAGATAATAATTATTTTGATTTATTCAAAAATATGAATTTTGAAAACTATAATAAATTAAAAAATTCGCTAGATCATAAAAAAACTAGAGTTAGCTAGAATATATCATATAGCATTCTGATTACCATATGATATAACATTTTTTTGAGGAGGCGATGTCCTTAATTTAATTTTTGTATCTTGTTATTAACATTTAAAATATTTGAAAAATTAAGCATTAAAAATTAGAGGGGGATTCATTATGAGTAATTTATTACCAAATAATAACTTTTTTGATTTATCACCTTCAAAATTTTTTGAAAACTTTGCAAAACCAATTTTTCCTAATTTTCCTAATACAGATATCAAAGAAACCTCTTCAGAATATATCCTTGATATTGATTTACCTGGCATCGCAAAAGAAAATATTAATTTAGATTATCACGGTGACACTTTATATGTAGAAGCTAAACAATCGGATGAAAACAATGAAACTGATCAAGAAGGAAATATCATTAGCCAAGAAAGAAATACAGCATATATAAATCGAACATATACCTTACCCAATGTAGATGAAAACAATATTAGCGCAAAATATACGAATGGTGTATTACATTTAAATTTGAAAAAAAATGAACAACATGTAAAATCTACTAAGCGTATAGAAATTGAATAAATACCAATTGGATGACCTCCTGTGACTAAAAGGCAGTCATTCTATAATTTAGAATGACTGTCTTTTTAATTTATAAATAGTTAAGTTATTTTTTGAATCATACTTTTAAAAAAACATTGTGTTAAAAATTAAACAAAGAGATATAAATCACATGAAAAGATTATTATTTATTTTTAGCCATGGACTATAGTTATTTAGGAAAGAATACTAAAAAGAAAAATAGAATGTAAATTATCGTGTAGTTAATTATTAGCTAATTAATTGTTTTCCTTCTGTATTTATCTCTAATTTGTGGAACACATTATTAATCACTAAACAAAATCGATAATTGATATGTATTCAGATAATATCAATCCAGTTTTAGTCATATATTTTTCAATTTATATTTCACGATTTCAATTTTGCATTCTTCTCCACTATGGTGTTATAATACCTTTAACGAAGATTATATGCATATATGCACCAATCCCCTCACTATTTGCGGTAGTGAGGGGATTTTTTGATGCGGCTTAACGTCGCCTTCTATTTATTGCGTTTACTACTAAGCCAGTAAGTAAAATACGCAACTGCACAGCCACTAATGACTGGTGCAATGATGTGAACGAAGATCATAAGCATATTAAGCACCTCCTTCCGTCGAAAATACCGCCGGAAGTTAAGGCGACTCTATTATTATATCATCTGTAAACACGTAAGCATATGCACTTCCGATAAGTTGAATTATGTTACGTGAGTATCCTGAAATACTTTATTATTTTTTCGATACTAGTTCTTCTTAAATATATTATAGAAAATAACACCTACAATCCAATAGAGCTCAGTGATCAGTATAGCTGGTAATGTAAATATACCTATATACATAAATAAATCAGAACTTTGTTGAAGATGATGTAAATCTCCTATAATATCTTTTATTGTCCAAAATGAGTAAATAGTAGGAATGACAAATATAATAGTACATATAAGCACTTTTATTACTTTTGGCTTATCTCTAACATGCAACGCAAATTTTTTTATGTCCTCCATTGTTATCCAAGTTTTCTTATAAGGTGTTTCGAACTTTAAATTTTGTATATCTGTAATATTCTTCTCTGTTTGAAAACCATCAGCATCTTTTAAAATTAATTTGTCCCTATTATTAATATTCACTCTATCTATAACTTCTCTTCTTATAATTTGATTATCTATAATTTCGATAAAAAATCTTTTGCTTCTTCGCTTCCCTAAAAAAGGAAGTATGACTATAGGGAACAACATTGAATAAAAGATAAGTAAAATTAAAAATGAACCTATATGACCCCAGTTAGTTATATACTCTATAACTTCTTTTTTAGGATATGCGTTAAGGGAGTAAGACAACATTGATAATAAGTATAGTAATGCAAACAATGTTACTAGAATAAAACGTGATATATTATTGATTATCGTTTTAAATTTTTCAGTATTTTCGCGTTGATATAAAGCATTTTGATTCCATAGATTGATTATACTAGAGAATAAAAGCACCAAGAGCATAGGCCAGATACTTTTTAAATCGTTAAACATTTCCATCCAATAATCTAAACCCTTGAGATTCAAAAACATCCCCTACTTTCTGTAATTCATTTATTTCAAGACTTATTCTTTTTTACTAATTATGAATTATTATTTGGAAATTTTTCAATTTCGCGTTCTTAATTACAACAAAACACTACTTAAAACCTAACACCTTTCAATCAAATCACTAATCATTTATTAACTAAATATATTCAAAAATACATTAGATTCCATCTCTTTTTTTTTATTAAAAGTGTCTACTATATATTAAAAGTAAAAAAAGAAGTTAATGTAAAATTAAATCAAATATTAATTATAATATATTAATATTTGCGTCGTTAAAGTAAGTTATGGATAAAGAAAAGGGATTCAAATATTAAATTCGACATTCACTATTTGAGTAATTGTATTTCAATTTTAATAATATTTTTTGGGAGTATCGGGAGTATTTTTCTATAAATTGCTAACTAAAAAATACTCTATTTTAAAATGAAAGGCGCTATAAAGGCATTTTAAATACTCCCAATACTTAAAAAAGTGGTACCAATCAAAAAAATGGGAGTACAAAATTTTACACATTATTATAGGATATATTAATGTGTCTGCATTTCCATAAAACGTTGATATAACAATGTTTTATGAGAATATTTAGAGCAAGCGAATGCAATGAGTGGTAAGATTGAAACTCCAGCTATGCTGGATAACACCGTAGGTGGTACCGTTTCTCCTTATGCTCATTTCTTATAAAATTTTTAGGGAGTATAAAATGGAGGATATGTCTCGATAAAAAGCATTTTTGAATTTGAATAATAACAATATAATCACGTAACTTATTAAATAATAGGTATGAAAACTCTTAAAGCTTAGCGCAAAAATAATGTTTTTGATTGAGCGTTAACTATACCTACTCAGAAGTTTTAAAAAACTTCTGATCCTTTAGGCTTTCCAAAATCGATTTCTTTTTCTTCGTAACGACTGCCGTTTTTATAAAAATCTTGAATTTTTTCTTTAAGTGATTTTTCTTTTTTCAATACGATCCTCTCCTAATCTTCAATAATTTAGAATCATAAACGAATATAAACTGTTATTTATTCAAAGCATAGGTGAACTTTGCAGTATTAAATTCTTGTATATTATTTGATTATACAAATGAAATACGTAATTCTTTTCCTGTTACATCAGCTATTTCTCTCAAAAGAGACATCGTTGGAAGTACATCTCCATTTTCGATATTTTCAATCGTTGTTTGAGGTACTTTTAGTTTTTGAGCAAGTTCCACTTGTGACCATCCAATATCTTTTCGTAAATTAACAATAGCGATTGCGAATTCTAATTTCTCTCCTTGTTCTTTGTACAACATTTCTAATTCTGAGTTGTTATTTATATCTTCTTGAATCAATTTAGAAATTAATTCCATTTAAAACGACTCCTTTTTAGAAAACTTTATCACACGAATTATTAAATACCTTTATTTTGAATTTTAAGGGGGTATTTTAAAGATTAAGGCTTGTTATACATAGTTAATTACCTAAACATTTACATAAGCTCTTAAAACGCAAATATAAGTCAGATAAGTATATTTTAATTTCATCAGCAACTTTTAAATCAAAATTAGTACTAATTTTTTAGAAAACGAAGTATCAAGCTCAATATTTCAGGTATAGATGTCAAAACTAATTCTCTTTTATCTTCTTCCGCATGTTTTTCTTTATTGTTCATCAAATCGCTCCATAATCGTTTCAATTCTTTCAAAATGAATTTTAAGTCTATACGTTTTCATAAACTATGTGATTTCTACTTAGATTTTGATGCAATATCGTAGACCTCCATGTCATGAAATACTACTTTTGCGCCTTGCTTGATATCATCAATATGCGAAAATCCATTTACTATAATGACAAAAATAAGCATAACCAATAGGCATTTAAACCAAGTGTTAACTGTCATAGGCGCTTTTCTTTTATGGAAATACAACCCCGTAATAATCCTACGATAATGGCCACTAAAAGTCCCGTTGCTAAACGCGCCTTTGTGCTTGAATATACTTTGTTGTTAAGTTATTGATTGAAAATATTATGTTGATTCATATTTTGCCGACGCATATGAAGCGCATGTATTTCTTCTAATTCAGCTTTAATTGACTGCATAAGATAGCCTTGCATCGCATCAACGGTTTCATTCTTTTGTAGCAGCATTGCTTTAAATCGTTTTAACACACTTACAAGTTCAAACTCAACATCTTCTAAACGGTAAAACGTATCATGTGTATTATTAAATGACTTTTTGCCTTTGAGTAACACACTTTTAATAATACGAATCTCTCTAATTTCAAAATTACTTAAATAATCTTTGATTTGTTGCGGTAGTTCTTCGAGGACTTGAAACTTAAGTGCATCATTATTAAATTCGGATTGTTGGTGATTTGTATGATTTGTATAATTGTTGTATGTATCATTCATAT
Source organism: Staphylococcus sp. 231237_7MaSpsaltlick (assembly GCF_043107035.1). NCBI lineage: Bacteria > Bacillati > Bacillota > Bacilli > Caryophanales > Staphylococcaceae > Staphylococcus > Staphylococcus sp. 231237_7MaSpsaltlick. The sequence goes on along the minus strand of NZ_JBICNX010000025.1, from coordinate 16,865 downwards.
CATACGTATCATTATTCTCAGTCTCTATATAATCAGTATTACTTAAGTCAGTATCATTAGACTGTGAATTTGGAAGTTCTTGACCATTTAAATTCACAGTTCTAGAACTTCCAAATTCATTGTTCTGGAACTGTGAATTTGGAAGTTCCTTGGTATGATTAGCTTCAACATCATAATTGGGTTTTAATAAATACAATCTATTGGGTTTATTAAGGCCAACACGTTCTTGAGTTAGTAAATTAAAACTTACTAACTCTTTTTTCAATTTTATGATTTTTTGTTCTGCATAACCTAAGTATTCGCACAAATGTTTATTACTGAAAATAAAGTAAATGTTATTATTTTTATCTACCCATTCATTTTGGATGGATAATTCAAAACGATCTTTTAATAACGCATACATAATTTTGGCTTCTGCTGACATTTTCTTAAAATATGTATCTTCAAATAAATATTTAGGAAGTTGATAAAACCTTTCAGTTTTCACTTGTGATAAATTGTATTTCTCAAAATTGGGCATAATAAAAACCTCATTTCTACTTTTTTGAATTGAGGTAATAAAACAATTTTTACGTAAGTTATATGTTTTGTGCTTGCACTTAGATGATTAGATATATATAATACAAGTATCAAAAAAATATATAAACAAACGAATGCGAATCGTTTTATTACCGAGAGTCGATGCTACGCCAATAGCATCGACTCTTTTAATATTCATAAAGTAATATTAACACTTTTAAGGTCGTATATAAAGCGTTTTAAGTGTAGTTAAAAGCACATTTTAACCTCAAAATAGTAGAATTTATTAATTTGGTGCCTAATTAGGCACCAAAAATGCCCAATTAGGCAGCTAATTAGGCATTTAGGTAGTAAAATAGGTAGTAAATTTAGGCAGATAAAGATGAAAAAATATTTGTTAGGTGGTAAAATTTAGGTACTAAATTAGGTACCTAAGGGGGATGTTATGAAAACTATTAAAATGGTTGCTGATGAATTGGGTGTAACTAAACAAACTATTGTTAATAATGCTAAAAGCTTAAATATATCTTTTGAAAAAGAAAATGGAATTAATTATATTAATGATAATGATTGTTTGAAAATTATAGAAAAAATCACTAAGAAAGAAAGTACAACGCAAAATAAAGAATCAGTAAAAAAAGAAATGTTTGATGAAAATACTGCAGAAGTTAGAAAGCATATATATAATAATTCAAATAGTTCTGAGACATTAAAAACAAAAGTAAATGAATTAGAAAAGCAAATAGAAATTTTTGAGACTAGAGCTAAAAATGATGAAAAATATATTGATAATCTAACTAAACAACTAGATCAACAAAATAGCAATGTTAATAAATTAAATAAACTGTTGGAGAATCAACAAATATTAGCTTTAGAAAGTAATAAAAAGATTCAAAAACTAGAAAACCAATTAGAAGAAGAAAGACAGCTTAATTATTCTTTTGATTCAGCGACTAATGATAGACAAAACGTTTATCCGCAAGAAGCAAATTTTACTGAAGAATCTCAAAATATCTATCAACAACAAAAGAAAAGTCAACCAATAGAAACAGAAGTAAAACATAAGGATATAACTGAAGAGAAAAGAGATGGCAGTACAAACGAAGAAGTATTAGAGAAAGATGATAAACCATATGAAGAAATGGAGAGTGCGCCTGAGTATAATGAGACAGAACCACCTAAAAAGGGGTTTTGGAGTCGCTTGTTTGGTAGCTAATATAATTAATTAGGCACTAAAAGGTGATCACCTTTTAGTGCCTTTTATATAGTGAGAACTTCTGATAATCATCGATTATGTAAAGCAAATATTAATGAATTTATACTAACTGTACTGTAAGATATCTAGAATTTTAAGTATCAATATTGTGAGACATGTTATAATAATAGTTTAGTGAAAAAGTCATAAATACTATGATATAACTAAGTATATAGTGTTTATATAATACAATTTGAAAGGAAAATTTACATGCAACCATTTGTAAAATGGGCTGGAGGTAAAAGACAGTTCATTAATAAAATTATGGAAAAACAGCCAACGAATTTTAACAATTACTTTGAACCGTTTGTTGGTGGAGGTGCTGTACTATTTGCATTGCAGAAGAAAAACTCCCATATTAATGATATAAATACACATTTAATACATACATACAAGATTATAAAAGAAAACCCTGTTGAACTAATGGAACTTTTAAATTCTTATGATGTAATACAATTAAACGAAGAAAAATATAAAGAAATTAGGGCATTATATAATCAACACATTATTAATAATGTATATAATACTGAGACAGCAGCTTTATTTATCTTCTTAAATAAACATGCTTTTAATGGGCTGTTTAGAGTGAATTCTAAAGGGTTATTTAATGTTCCATGGAATAAAAAAGAGTATGCAGCTTCGTACAATAAGCATAATATTCTTGAAGTTTCCGAATTTCTTAAAGATATAAAGATAACAAGTGTTGATTTTGCTGATGCAGTTATAGATGCTAAAAAAAATGATTTTATATTTTTTGATAGTCCTTATGCTCCGTTGAATCCAAATAGTTTCTCTGCTTATGATAAAACAGGTTTTAAAATAGAAGATCATGAAAGGTTAGCTAAATTGTATAAGGAATTAACTGCAAAGGGTATTTACTGTATGCTTACTAATCATAATACTGATTTTATTAGAAATTTATATAAAGATTTTAATATAGAAGAAATTAACGTCAGAAGAAGTATAAATTCAGATGCTAGTAAGAGAGTGGGAAAAGAAGTCATTATAACTAATTATTAAGGAGGGAACTTATGAATAAACAACCATATTATTCAGAAGAAAATATTGATTTGTATTGTGGAGATTCTTTTAACATATTAAAAAAATTAGAAGAAAAATCAGTAGATTTAATTTTTGCTGATCCTCCGTATTTTTTATCTTCAAATGGAATAACTAATTCTGGTGGGAAAATGGTATCTGTTAATAAGGGAGATTGGGATACTTCATTAACTTTCAAAGAGAAACATAAATATAATAGAAAATGGTTAAGATTGTGTAAAAATCTGATGAAAGATGATGGGACAATATGGGTATCTGGCACATTACATAACATTTATTCAATCGGATTTGCCCTTGAAGAAGAGGGATTTAAAATATTAAATAATATAACTTGGCAAAAAACAAACCCACCTCCTAACTTGGGATGTAGAAATTTTACGCATTCTACTGAAACAGTGATATGGGCTAAGAAAGATTTAAAAAAAGTAAAACATTACTTTAACTACGAAGAAATGAAAAAAGTAAATAATAATAAGCAGATGAAAGATGTATGGTCAGGTTCATTAACAAAAAAATCTGAGAAATCATATGGTAAACATCCTACGCAAAAACCTTTGTATTTACTTAGAAGAATTATCACTGCTTCATCAAAAATAGACTCTATAGTTTTAGATCCCTTTTTAGGCAGTGGTACTACTGGGGTTGTATGTAAAGAATTGAACAGAAAATTTATTGGTATAGAATTAGAAGAAAATTATTTAGAAATTGCAAAGAAAAGAATTGAAAATACTGAAATTTAGGGGGGCACAAACATGAAAGAAAGAAACTTTGAAGAATGGCTAAACCATTTCAAATCAAGTATTGCAGATTATAAATATTATGTAGATTTTGAGAAAGTTAAAGCAAATGTAAATAAAATAAAAGTAGAATTAAATATTCTAAACTCATTAATAGGAGAAGGTGATATAGAAAATAAATTCTTGGAGATTGTTCAAAAATATCCTGAAACATTAAAATGTATACCAATTTTACTCGCAATAAGACAAAATGAAATCAGTATTAAAACTATAGATAAAGATGATGTATTTAATTTTAAAAATCCCAACCATAGTCCTGAAGAATATGCTATATTCATGGCTGAAACAGGGTTGTTTGATTTAATACAAAATCATTTAATTAGTAATTTATATGATTATGTTACAGGTGTTGAATCTGGCTTAGATAGTAATGGTCGTAAAAACCGTGGTGGTCATTTAATGGAAGACTTGGTAGAAGAACATATTAAACTTTTAAACACAAAATATTATAAAGAATTAAGAACAGACGATTTAATTAAGAAATATGATATTGATTTATCTGCAATTACAAACCAAGGTAAAACTATCAAAAGATTTGATTTTGTAATTCCTTACGAAAATAAAATATTCGCTATTGAGACAAATTTTTATCAAAGTGGGGGCTCTAAATTAAACGAAACTGCTCGTAGTTTTAAAAATATCGCTATTAGTTCTGAAAATATTCCTGATTTTGAATTTGTGTGGATTACTGATGGGCGAGGATGGAAGAGTGCTAAAAGTAATTTGGCAGAAACATTTTCTATAATGGAACATTTATACTCAATTCAGGATTTACAAAATGGGGCTCTCAGGAAAATGCTATATGAAGAGTAGACATGATCGACTTATCTATATAATGTTCAAAACTATTCATTATATAAACTAGATAAAGTTTTGTGTTATATATTGTGTTAAAAATTAGAAAGGAAGACTTTATGGCGAATATTAATGATTTTAAAAATGTAAAAAAAAGAGCTAAAAACTACGCAAAATATCTGGATATAAATAATGAAACATATGAAAAATTTTCAGAAAAGTTTGGGTTTTATTTATTAATTCTAGAATGTATAACAACAGTAAAAGATATTGATGAATTAACTGATATGATAATTGATACAGAATTTAGAAGCGAAGTTTTTCAAGAAAAAAATAATGATTTGGGAATAGACGCAGTAAATATTAACGAAGAAGATCGTATTATACAATTATTTAATTTTAAATTCAGAAGTTCCTTCAAAAAAAATAAAGGGCAAAATTTAAAGGATATGGTCGATTCTTCAAAATTTTTATTACCAATAGATAATGAAAATACAAATAATATAACTCATAGAACCAAAGTTAAGATAGATAATATTATAAAAAAATTAAGTTCTGAAGAGATATGGCGATTAGAATTATATATGGTTTCTAATGAAAATGAACCATTACAAACAAACGACCCAATTGTTGAACAATTTATGGCAAGTTACGGCATGGAAGTAAAAACCATTACTTTAAACGATATAATATCATATATATCAGAATTACCTGAAGATTTAACAGCGAAATTTGTGTTGGATAGAGATTCCGTAATGACCTATGAAATGAATCAGTTATCTACATCAAAATCATATTTGATTAAACTTTCATTGGCTGAATTAATCAGAATAACATGTTCTAATGAAGAGATTAGAAACAATAGCTTAAATAATTATAGCAAGTTACAAAATCAAGAATTGGAGTTAAGTTTATTATTCGATAACGTTCGTGGTTATTTAGGAAACACAAAATATAATAATAATATTATTAAAACTATTGAACAATGTCCAAATAGATTTTTTATGTATAATAACGGATTAACAATAACAGCAAAGAATATAAAAGCCGATTATATAAATGGAAAGAAAAAATTCGAGTGTGAAATTAACGGTTTTCAAATAGTTAATGGAGGTCAAACTTTAAGAAGTATCTATGAATTTTGCAACAAAAAATTTGATGAAGAAAAATTAGCAAATGCAGAAATTCTTATTAAAATATTTCAAACAGAAAAAAATAGAGAATTGACTAATGATATAGCAGAATATACCAATAGCCAAAATTCTATATCTCCAATGGACTTGAAATCAGTAAATAATTTTCAAATACAGTTAGGATCATTTTTGAAGTCACATCAAATCCTGTATGTTCGTAAATCAGGAGATGTAGGAGAAACAAATATAAATTATAATAATAGAATATCTATGGAAAAAGTGGCTCAAATATTATATACATATATGGGCAATCCTGATAGAGCAACTAATCAAAAGAAAGCGTTATTCGAAAAATATTATGATGAAATATTCGATGAAGATTCTTTAGATTTTGAATTAGTTTTAAATTTGATAAATCAATACTATAGTATTGAAGGTGAATACAAGAAGTCAGATAAGAATGGATTTCATCAAAAATATTTATATGTTCTATTTATTACAAATAAAATCATGAAAGATGAAACTAAAGTGCTAGCTAGTAAGTCAGAAGTAGATAATATTAAAAAAGCGATAACTTTACTGGAACAATATGTTACCCACTATAAAAAAGATGAAGATATTAGTTCCGCTAGAAAGTTAATTCAAAAAGGGTTTAAAGATTTTATATCTCAAAAGTTATTAAAGTGAGAACAATAATGAATATACTAGATTATAATTAAAGAATTACTTGATTTTTGTGTAAAAGAAGGTTGGAATGAAGATTTTGTAATGGATATTATAACGAAATGTTTCAACAATAATTTTGGAGAAATTTTTAATAATGACTTGATAAAATATACAGACATGTTTGAACAAAGTCGAAGTAAATGAAAGTGTTTCTTTAGATGAAGAAAACGATTTGTACATTGAACGTTCTTCTGATTTAAAAAAATGTTACGAACTGATGGAAACAGAAACTGCGTTTAAAGTGTTTAACGGAAATAAAAAAGTAGACGCGTTGACGAAGTGGAAGGATGGCACTGTCGATTATTTTCACATGATGATAACAAATACCATCAATTAGATTATGTAGAAGATTTAGTTAGGTTTCTTAAATAACATAGGAGGATAAGTTATGACACACTATGAACGAGTAGAATGGGTTTTGTTTCAGTCGAAGGTATCAACGAGAGAATTGAAGAAAGTTACAGGGATTTCAAGACAGACGATACTTGATTATCGAAAAGGTAAAAAAGACATTTTATCTAACATGAAATACCGAGTGGCTTTGAATTTAGAAGAAGCGTTTGATGAAGTTAAAGAAATTGACGAAAAATGTCAAGATTGGCGATGGAACAAAGAAACAGGTGAAGATAGATATTAAAAAATTTCCGGTTCTGTTGCAAAGTTGAATTTATAGTATAATTTTAACAAAAAGGAGTCTTCTGTATGAACTATTTCAGATATAAACAATTTAACAAGGATGTTATCACTGTAGCCGTTGGCTACTATCTAAGATATGCATTGAGTTATCGTGATATATCTGAAATATTAAGGGAACGTGGTGTAAACGTTCATCATTCAACGGTCTACCGTTGGGTTCAAGAATATGCCCCAATTTTATATCAAATTTGGAAGAAAAAGCATAAAAAAGCTTATTACAAATGGCGTATTGATGAGACGTACATCAAAATAAAAGGAAAATGGAGTTATTTATATCGTGCCATTGATGCAGAGGGACATACATTAGATATTTGGTTGCGTAAGCAACGAGATAATCATTCAGCATATGCGTTTATCAAACGTCTCATTAAACAATTTGGTAAACCTCAAAAGGTAATTACAGATCAGGCACCTTCAACGAAGGTAGCAATGGCTAAAGTAATTAAAGCTTTTAAACTTAAACCTGACTGTCATTGTACATCGAAATATCTGAATAACCTCATTGAGCAAGATCACCGTCATATTAAAGTAAGAAAGACAAGGTATCAAAGTATCAATACAGCAAAGAATACTTTAAAAGGTATTGAATGTATTTACGCTCTATATAAAAAGAACCGCAGGTCTCTTCAGATCTACGGATTTTCGCCATGCCACGAAATTAGCATCATGCTAGCAAGTTAAGCGAACACTGACATGATAAATTAGTGGTTAGCTATATTTTTCACTTTGCAACAGAACCATTTTTTGTTACATAATAACGAACATTAAAATTTATAGAGATCAAAATCAAACAAAATTTTCTAATGTAAAGTTCTTAAATCAATTACTTAACCCTTTAATCCATGGGTTTATATATTTGATTTCAGTTGTGATGATTCTTAGTGCATTAGGACAATCTATATCAGTAGAGTTTTTAGTTCCTATTTTTGTAGGTATTTTACTTATGATTGTAGGAAATTATTTGCCTACAGCACCTAGAAATGGTTTGTTTGGTATTAAAAATAAATGGGCTAGAAGTAATGAAATAGTTTGGAAGAAGACACAAAGGTTTAGTTCACGTATTTATATCGTTGTAGGTTTTGTTTTATTATTATTAGGTATATTCAATATAATTAGTTCAATTATTACTATTAGTTTATGTATTATCTTGGTTCTATTACCACTCGCTTATTCATATTATATGTATCAGAAAGTAGTTTAATGTTAATTTGAAAAGATATATGAGGATAATTTAGTTAGTAAATAAAAGCGTAAAGAGTGTTCATTTAATAGAACGTAAAAAGCAAAGTGTTTATATATTATTGTTTTAAAATCCCTTTAATATTTTTGATTAGTGTCATATTTGTATAAACTTATTTTGATTTAAGCGACATAAATAACTTAATAAAATAGAACTTAAAGGTACAAACTGACTTATGTTTATGAACCATTAAAGTGTAGGGGAATCTTTTGGGATTCCTAGACAACAGGATAAGGGTGAACAATGCCATTTACATGGCACCTAGCATAGCTAGGGTTTTGCATACTTAATTTTCATTTATATAAATATTGCTATGACAACACTTATAGTAAATTAAAGAAAAAAATAAATTGAAAAAGTAAAGTGTCATTAAGTGGCATTATGAAACTGTTCACGATTTTCTATAAAAGCTGTTGTAAAGGTATCTATACGGGGTGGGGATCTTTAGAATTCCAGAAGAATCCTAAAAGATTCCTTGTTATAGCAATTTTTTGTATTTTTTCAATCTTGATATTTTTTATTAACGTTCGTTTTTGACACAAAACCTCTTAACTATAAATTAGGAGGTTTTTCTTGGATATTTAAGTCTATAAACTTGTGCTATAATCAATGTATCATAAATATCAAAAATCATGAGTTTTTAGACGATGAGAGACGCGTTTATTTGCATCGAGAATTAGATTTCGTTAATAAGTACCCATAAAACGATTAAAAGAGGTGGTATTCAAATGGCTAAAATTGGTTATGCACGTGTATCAACACAAGATCAAAGTCTTGATGGACAGATTGATACACTTGAGGAATATGGTTGTGAACGTATCTTTAGCGAGAAAGCGAGTGGCCGTAAAACGAATAGAACAGAACTTGATAAATGCTTAGATTATTTACGTGAGGGAGATATTCTAGTGATTTATAAACTAGATCGTCTTGGACGTACAACGAAACAATTAATTGAGTTATCACAATGGTTAGATGAAAACAGCATTGACTTACATATTATAGATATGAACGTATCAACGAAAGATGCGATGGGCAAGATGTTCTTTACCATGATGAGTGCTTTTGCGGAACTTGAAGCTAACCTACTAAGTGAACGTACGAAAAAAGGACTAGAAGCTGCGAGAGCAAGAGGACGAAAAGGTGGACGCCCTTCATTGCCCGACCATAAGAAGAGAGAGATTAAATTCTTATACGATGAACAAAAACTTACTGGAGAAGAAATTGCTAAACAAACAGGAGTGAGTCGTTCTACTGTATATAGAATAATAAAAATGAAGTAGTAAAAACAAATAATCACAGGAAGAAAACTAATGAAAGGAGAATCTCTAATTTGAAGATTCTCCTTTCATTAGTTTTTATAACCTATATTATAATTTAACGAGAATTTTTGCTTGTGATTTATCGTTTACAAGTTGTTCAAATCCTGACTCTACAATATCATTTAACTCAATTTCATCAGTAACGACGTCTTTTACTTTTAAATTACCTTCGTTAATTAAGTCTATTGTTTGTTGAAATGTAGTAGGTGTATAAGCAATCGTCGAAGTAAGTTTTACACCTGTATTCGTTAATTGCATTGGATTCCATTCAATAGGATGGCCGAATATAGAAACTATAACAACAATACCTCTTGCTTTAGTAACATCTATTGCAGATTTAAGTGTTGGCGCTACACCAGCTACCTCAAATGCTACATCAACGCCATTATCAGTGTATTTACTAATAATATCACTTGGGTTTGATTCACCAGAATTTATCGTATGAGTAGCACCTACTGATTTAGCTTTATTAAGTCGTTCTTCCGATAAATCGAAAACAAATATTTTGCTAGCACCAGCTGCTTTGGCTGCTATAGTTGTTAATAAACCGATTGGCCCTGCACCAAAAATAGCAACAGTATCGCCAAATAGAACTTCTCCTTCTTTAATTGCTTGAACTGCAACAGCCGTCGGTTCTACAAGGGCGCCTTCTTTATCAGAAACATTATCTGGTAATTTATAAACATTCTCTTCTGGGGCGTTTGTAAATTCTGCAAATCCACCATCAGAACCTAAGCCTATAAATGAATAACCATCATAAAGATCAATATTTTCTTCTTTTTCACGATTTGAAACTGTAGGATTAATGACAACACGATCGCCTTTATTAAATTTTGTAACCTTAGAACCAATATCATCTACTACACCTGCAAATTCGTGGCCTAATGTAACGGGCGCTTTTTGGCCAAGGAACGGGTCAGGTTTGTCTGTTGAAATAAATATAGGGCCTTCTAAGTATTCATGTAAATCTGTACCACAAATGCCAGCCCAAGACACTTTAACTTTAACCTCATTATCTTGTAACTCTTTAGATTTTCGATCTTCAACTCGTACATCCTTTTGACCATACCAAACTGCTGCTTTCATTGATAAAACCTCCTTGTTTTAGTTAATTTAATAGTATGCCTTTTAAAAGTTACTTTCAAATAAACTAACCTTTTAATATAGTGTTTCTAAATTATTATATGATTAGAGTCTACCCTAAACGAACAATAAAAACCCCTTGTAAAATGCTGTTTCTGTTTGTATGAGAAAGGGTGTTAAAAATGATAGTTGGATATGCAAGAGTTTCGACCATTGATCAAAATTTAGATAGGCAAATTGAAAATTTGCAATCTTTTGGTGCTGAGAAAATTTTTACAGAAAAACAATCAGGTAAATCTATAGAAAACAGACCCGTCTTTCAAGAAGCTCTTAATTTTGTGAGAATGGGAGATCGATTCGTTGTGGAATCTATTGATCGTTTGGGACGTGATTATGATGAAATTATTGAAACTGTGAATTACTTAAAAGAAAAAGACGTTCAGTTAATGATTACAAGTTTACCTATGATGAATGAAGTGATTGGAAATCCACTTCTAGATAAATTCATGAAAGACTTAATTATCCAAATTTTAGCAATGATTTCAGAACAAGAAAGAAATGAAAGTAAACGTAGACAAGCTCAAGGTATTCAAGTCGCAAAAGAAAAAGGTATATATAAAGGAAGACCTGCTCTGTATTCTTCCAATGCTAAAGATCCACAAAAACGTTTGGTTTATTACCGAGTTGTTGAATTACTTGAACAAGGTAAATCTACAAGTACTATAGCTAAAGAAGTAGGTATTACACGCCAAACTATATATAGAATTAAAAACAGTAGATAAAAGAGAATAGACACAAATCTATATAGATGTTAATCTATTAACTGTCTAGGAGGTACATTCATGTCTTATAAAGAACTATCAACAATATTAAAAGTTTTATCAGATCCAAGTAGGTTGGAAATACTGGATTTACTATCTTGTGTGGAGTTATGTGCTTGTGACTTGCTAGAGCATTTTCAATTTTCACAACCTACGTTAAGCCATCATATGAAGTCGTTAGTAGATAACGAGTTAGTTACTACACGAAAAAATGGTAATAAACATATGTATCAACTTAATCATGAATTTTTAGATTATATTAATCAAAACTTAGATATCATTAATACATCTGACCAACGCTGTGCTTGTAAAAATATGAAGTCAGGTGAGTGTTAATGACAATTTTAGCAATTGTGATTTTTCTTTTAACTTTAATCTTTGTAATATGGCAACCGAAAGGTTTAGATATTGGTATTACAGCTTTAATTGGAGCTGTCGTTGCTATCATTACGGGAGTCGTAAGTTTTTCCGATGTATTAGAAGTAACAGGTATTGTTTGGAATGCTACCTTAACATTTGTAGCTGTTATTCTTATTTCATTAATATTAGATGAAATTGGATTTTTTGAATGGTCTGCGATACATATGGTCAAGGCTTCAAACGGTAATGGATTAAAAATGTTTGTTTTTATCATGTTACTTGGGGCAATTGTAGCAGCATTTTTCGCAAATGATGGTGCAGCTTTAATCTTAACGCCTATTGTATTAGCAATGGTAAGAAATCTGGGTTTTAATAAAAAAGTGATTTTTCCTTTTATTATTGCTAGTGGTTTTATTGCTGATACTACATCACTACCTTTAATTGTAAGTAACTTAGTTAATATCGTTTCTGCAGATTACTTCGATATTGGATTTATTGAATATTTTAGTCGCATGATTATTCCCAACATATTCTCTCTGATTGCTAGTATTCTCGTTTTATGGTTATATTTCAGAAAATCTATACCTAAAACGTTCAATACAGAAAATCTTTCAGACCCTAAAAATGTAATCAAAGATCCTAAATTATTTAAGCTTTCATGGATTGTATTAGCAATACTACTTGTGGGATATCTTGTTAGTGAGTTTATACAAATACCTGTATCAATCATTGCTGGTATCATTGCTCTTATCTTTGTAATATTAGCTCGTAAATCTAAAGCAGTTCATACAAAACAAGTAATTAAAGGCGCACCATGGAATATTGTTGTATTCTCTATTGGTATGTACCTTGTTGTGTTTGGACTAAAAAATGTAGGTATTACAACTATTCTTGGGGATATCCTAACAAATATTTCAAGTTATGGGTTATTCAGCAGTATCATGGGTATGGGCTTTATAGCTGCTTTCTTATCTTCAATTATGAACAACATGCCAACTGTTTTAATAGATGCAATAGCGATTGGTCAATCCAGTGCTACAGGAATATTAAAAGAAGGTATGGTTTATGCGAATGTCATAGGTTCTGATTTAGGACCTAAAATTACGCCAATTGGTTCTTTAGCAACATTATTGTGGCTACATGTCTTAACACAAAAAGGTGTGAAGATTTCATGGGGAACATACTTTAAAACTGGAATTATCATTACTATTCCAGTCCTATTTGTAACACTCTTAGGTTTATACCTTACACTAATCATATTTTAAGAAAAGAGGCTTTAATTATGGATAAGAAAACAATTTATTTTATATGCACAGGAAACTCTTGTCGTAGCCAAATGGCTGAAGGTTGGGGAAGGGAAATATTGGGTGAAGATTGGAATGTCTATTCTGCCGGTATTGAAACACATGGTGTTAATCCTAAAGCAATAGAAGCTATGAAAGAAGTAGATATTGATATATCAAACCATACGTCAGACTTGATTGATAATCATATTTTAAAACAATCAGATTTGGTCGTAACGTTATGTAGTGATGCAGACGATAATTGTCCTATTTTACCACCAAACGTTAAAAAAGAGCATTGGGGTTTTGAGGATCCAGCAGGTAAAGAATGGTCAGAATTTCAACGTGTTAGAGACGAGATTAAATTAGCTATAGAAAATTTTAAATTGAGATAATAATAAACACCTCTTATTAACTAAATAAGGGGTGTTTTGCCATTTAATGTACAAAATTTGTGCCATATAACTTCAAAAATGACAAATAATTCTATGTAATACTTTCTTATTTAGACATAAAAAGAGAGTGTACAGAAAATGGTTATTTTCTGTACACTCTTAAATTATTTTAATGATTCTGGAAAATCTTGATAGCCTTCTCTAATATTTACGACATTTTCAAATCCTTTGTTTTCTAAGATACCCACGGCGATTGAAATTCTAACACCTGACTGACAATGTACGTATATTTTTAATGACTTGTTCATCACTCTTTTAAATAATACCCTGAAACCATAAGTTTTACGCACTATTTTTAAAATCGAAATCAATTTGCACAATTGATGAAAAATTTTAAAAGTTAGTAATCAATTAAACAAACGTATGTGGTTCATTATAAGTTTGTTCAATTGATTAATCGTTTGCGATTGATTATTCTTTAATGAGAATAGGAGTGATTAAATTGATTGATGATGAAATGAAATTGGCACACCAACTATGCTTTTCTGCTTATAATGTTAACAAATTATTCAGCAAATTTTATGAAAAGCAATTAAGTCAATTCGGTTTAACTTTTTCTCAATATCTAGTGCTATTAACATTATGGGAAGAGAACCCTCAAACTTTATTATCCATTGGTAAAAAGTTGAATCTAGCAAGTAATACTCTAAGCCCATTACTAAAAAGACTTGAGCAAGCTGGCTGGGTTCAAAGAAATAGAGATGAAAGCGATAAACGTAACCTTATCATAACTTTAACGATAAAAGGTCTAAATGAGCAAGAAGCAGTACATGAAACTATTGCTAAATGCATTTCTTCACAATTTGATGTAGATGAATATATGAAAGCCAAAAGTATTATGGATAATTTAGAAGAAACGTTGAAAATTATTACAAAGGATGATTCAAATGAAACAATATGATGTTGTATTTTTAGGTAGTGGACACGCAGCTTGGCATAGTGCGCTGACTTTAAACAAAGCGGGGAAATCGGTTGCTATTGTCGAAAAAGATCGTATAGCAGGTACTTGTACAAACTATGGGTGCAATGCCAAAATTTTATTGGAAAACCCTTATGAAGTACTAGAGCAAGCTTCACACTATCCCAACATAATTAATACTGAAGCATTATCAGTGAATTGGGAAAACCTTATGTCTTATAAACATAAAATCATTGACCCTATGGCAAATACTTTGAAAGGTTTATTTGAACAACAAGGTATTGATATTATTGAAGGAGCAGGAAAATTAGTAGATGAGCATCACCTCGTAGTAGATGGTGAACAATATTACGGTGAAAACATAGTTATTGCAACAGGTCAACACAGCAATAAGTTAGATATTGAAGGGTCTGAATATACACACGATAGTAGAGACTTCTTATCCTTAGAGCAAATGCCAAATAGTATCACATTTATAGGTGTAGGTATTATTAGTATTGAATTTGCTAGCATAACAATTAAATCTGGTGTAGAAACTCATATGATTCATGTTGACGATGAACCGCTCAAAGGTTTTTATTCAGCACATATTGCTAAATTAATGGATAAATTGGCAACAGAAGGAGTTCAATTCCATATGAATGAAAATACTACTGTAATTAAAGAGCAAGGTGACAATTATACTGTATCAACAGAATCAGGATTAGAGATTACTACTAACTATGTGTTAGATGCTACTGGACGTAGACCAAATGTCAATGGTATTGGACTTGAAGAAGCTGGCGTTAATTTCACTACTCGAGGTATACAGGTAGATGAATATTTACGTACAAATACCCCTAATATTTATGCTAGTGGTGATGTGTTAGATAAAGTAATTCCCAAATTAACACCTACTGCAACATTTGAATCTAACTATATTGCTGCGCATATTTTGGGTATGGATAAAAATCCTATTACCTATCCTGCAATACCTTCAGTTTTATATACACTACCAAGATTGTCTAATATTGGAGTTTCTGTAGATGAAGCTAATACTAGTGAGGACTATAAAGTGATAGATATTCCTTTTGGTAAACAAATGGTGTTTGAATACAAAAATGAAACTGAAGCTGAAATGACAATTGTATTAAATAATGATAAACAATTAGTGGGAGCTGCTATATATGCTGATGATGCACCAGATTTAGTTAATTTATTAACTTTCATTGTAAACCAAAAATTAACGGCTCAAGATTTAAATAAAATGATCTTTGCTTTTCCTGGATCATCAAGTGGCGTTATAGATCAATTAAAATTAGCAATGTTATAAAAGGGGTGCTATAAAATAACTAGTAATATTTATGATATACGAGTTGTTAACAAAGATGGTAGTAGGTATTAAGTATTATATTAGTTAATACTGCCACAAAATGTGGCTTAAGTGGTCAATTTGAAGAATTAGAAGAATATTACCAAAAATATAAAGAGCAAGGGCTAATTATACTTGGATTTCCTTGTAATCAATTTGCTAAACAAAAACCAGGTACTGATGACCAAATAGCTAAAATATGGAAAGAAAATCAAATGGAATTTCACAAAATTTATTATTGCTAAAGATGGTAATGTAGTAAAAAAACTTGCTCCCAAAGACAGTCCTAAAAAAGTAGAAACTTTATTTCAGAATTTATTATAACTAAGCATCATTAATTGAAATGACACAATAATATAGCGTTTAATATCTAATTATGTTACTAGTAAACATATCCACAATCCTACTGAATAGAACGAAAAAAGCACAATACAAAGCTAAAGTTGATAAAAATGTACTGAAGCTATTACAATCAATAAAATAACAGAAATTTCATTATCTGATTCTATTGTTGATTTACTCCATTAATTTGTTTTAAAAGATTTTCATCCTGTGATGTAAATTAACTTTATTGATCATAATCACTCCTATTTTTAAATATATTGCATCCACATAACCTAAACAGATAAAACTACTTTGCATTCCTACCAATTATAGTGTTATAATGCAATCAACAAAGATTATCAGGCATGTATGCACCAAATCCCCTTACTATGGCCGTAGTAAGGGGATTTTTTGGTGTGACTAGTCGCCTATTCGTCATTACGCTTGCGTAGCCAATGCGCAAATAGCGCAACGAGACAACCACTTGCTGCTGTGGTCATGATGTTCACAAAGATTTCAGACATCGCGTATGCACCTCCTCTCTACGTCAAATTGACGCCTGAGAGATAGGCGACTCCATTATTATACCATCTGTAAATATATAAGCATATGCACTTCCGATAAGTTGAAATATGTTAAATAGAAATTAAGATACTTAATACCAGTACCTATTACAGTATACTATCGTTAATTTGGTGTTTACAGAAATACCATGTTACTATCACCATCT
>NZ_JBICNX010000259.1:0-623 GCF_043107035.1 Staphylococcus sp. 231237_7MaSpsaltlick | reverse complement strand
TTGTCATATTAGCTGTTGGATTTGTAATTCAATACTTGTTAGGTTGGCTTCAAATAAAAAACTTCACTAAACATTATACAGAATTACGAGAAAATGGACGTGTGGCTATAGGGAGAAGACCAGCTATTTTTAAATCAGGAACATTAGTGCTACTCCAAATTAATAAGCGTAATGAAATCGAAGATGCTCGTTATATGCAAGGTGTCACAGTATTTTCTAAATTCAAGAAATTAAAAGGTTTAGAAGGTTATAAAATTCATAAATTAAGAGATACTGATTTAATAAAGTACAATAAATTATTAATAAAAGCTATCTTAGACGCCCAACACACATTTAATGTTATTAAATCTGGAGGAGAAATTGAAAAAATACCTTCACCAATGATTAAAGCGGTTAAAAAAATAAATAGAATGTTTAAAAAAGAAGGGAGTAAATCAACATGGACTTCATAGTTAAGTTAGCTGAAGGTTTTATCAATCTATTTCAAACAGGTGCAGATACATTTATAGACTGGATGACAACAATTGTACCTTTAGTATTGATGTTATTAATTGCGATGAACACATTAATTCAATTAATAGGTGAAAAAAGAATTAATATAATTGCACAAAAATCATCTAAAA
>NZ_JBICNX010000258.1:0-625 GCF_043107035.1 Staphylococcus sp. 231237_7MaSpsaltlick | reverse complement strand
GTATTATATCTCCTAGTTCAGAATAACAGAGGTGTAGAGCAGTCATTTATGAGCTCTGAAACACACTCAGAAGATGACATTAATAAAAAGTTTGATGAATATGTTGAAAAAGAACAGAAAGAACTAGAAGAGAAACGAGCTAAAAAGGATAAATAATATGTATAGCCCTAGGAAATCCTAGGGTTCTTTTTATGCCTGTAATGTGTCTTTAGGCTTTATGATACCTTGAGCAGTAAATAATAAATCAGTTTTTTGAATTTCAGCTAGTCCTGCTAGTGGATTCTCATTATGTTCAAATTCAGGATAGCTTCCTTCTATATTTAATGGCTTGCGTGTGTTCATAGCTTCTTTAATGTTATTGTCCCCTACACTCTATATAAGAAGTGTTAATTACGGACAAGTGCCAGAAGAAGAGCATTATAGTATCTATGTAATGTTTGCTACTAAAGACATTGTGAATACTGAATTTATAGATGTTTATACGTTTGATAAGTAATTGGATAAAGAATACATTGATTTATTTTGGGACAGGGATAAGTAATTAATAAGGAGAGGTTAATATGAATGATAAACAATTAGAGCAAATCATTAAGAATCAAGAGCTTATCATCACAATGTTATATTA
>NZ_JBICNX010000257.1:0-631 GCF_043107035.1 Staphylococcus sp. 231237_7MaSpsaltlick | reverse complement strand
ACCTTATCTTCGTCATTTTTGTTTTTTGCTCGAATAAGTTCATACCATGCATTTGAATCTAACCAGTATGGATATTGCTCGAAGATGTTGTTAGCCATTAGTTGTTACCACCTTTCACTTTTTTATATGTGATAGGATAAGTGTGATCGACTATAACAAATGGTACATCAGCATTTTTAACCCAGTATGCAAAACGTCTTGCAGCTTCTTGCTGATCAGCCGTATTGCACATATGATTTACGCTTTTACGCAAATCACTATAATGAAAACACTTATTCTCAGGAAATTGATAAGCAACTGCAATAGATGCTCTGTATAAAAAGTTTTGTGCATTACTTTTCATTTTAAATTCCTCCAATAACTTTTAAAGAGTCAATCTGATTAAACAAGTTAACACCTATTCAATCGATTGCTATAATAAGCTTAATTGAAAGAAATAGATTTGCCGCGGAACAAAAAATAGGAGGGAGGGGTATATTGTTGATACCTACTTTGGAAGATGTAATTATTTATAGTGATGATTTTATCGATATAATTAACTACGATACTTCATATCTAGTATATGAAGATATGTTGCTGATAAAAAGCTTAAATGATTTAAATAAGTATCAAATGGTGGATAGGGGATTAT
>NZ_JBICNX010000256.1:0-633 GCF_043107035.1 Staphylococcus sp. 231237_7MaSpsaltlick | reverse complement strand
GTATTTTGCTACGCTTTTTGTACTATAATTTTCTTAACCTTTTAAGAAAGGAGTGAAAATTATGGCCATTGAGATCAAAAAGATTAGGTTAACTAGTAATGCAAATAACGGGACTGAGAAAATCAGTGAAGTTTTATTGCATAATGGTGATTCTGAAACAGTTGCTCAAGTTGTAAGATATTTGGATAGCGGATTTGAATATTTCTATACAACTTCTTACAACTCTAAAGCTAGGGTTGAATCTGTTCACCCAACAGGACGTTCTCCATACATTCGCACTGTAGGGAACGGAACCGAAACAGATAACTAACTTAGTTTGCCTAGGTTCTAATTTTTAGTCCTTCCGCTTTATTGGCGTAGGGACTTCATACTTAAATTTTGTGGTAATGATAGTTTTGCCACCGTTTACTTCTTCGTTTTCTTGAGCCCATTCAATAGATTTAATTGCTTTATTTTTCACTTTGTCTTGTAACTCTTTTAATTTGCCTTCAAAATTTTCCATTCCTTCACCTCCCTAATTTTCACTAACTCTTCTTTTCTTCTATACATTTTTATTCACTCTTATTTTAAGTTGCCCTCCGTGATATAATATTTTAAATAAAATAAAAAGGAGAGATTACCTTGGGAAATAAA
>NZ_JBICNX010000255.1:0-634 GCF_043107035.1 Staphylococcus sp. 231237_7MaSpsaltlick | reverse complement strand
CAACCATAGTCGTCTAGAGTATCAATTTGATAATCTAAACTTTGATCTCGTGTTGAAACACGTGAATATCCTATTTTAGCCATTTTAATTCCTCCTTCCTCTCCTAATATATTATGACTTCCCGGTAACGGTGTGTTTTCTAAATATCTATTGCTCAATAAAGTGCAGATGCTTAGCTATTAGAACAAGTAGAAAAGATAATAAATAGTATAGATATTCCAACTATTTTGCATTCTTACGCACTATGATGTTATAATGCAATTAACAAAGATATCTGCATTTGATGCACCAAACCCCTCACTATTGCGAGTAGTGAGGGGTTTTTAGTGCGGTTATGTCGCCTATTTACTTATCGTTACGCTTACGTAACCAATGTGCAAACAGCGCAACGATACAACCACTGATGACTGTGGTCGTGATGTGAACAAAGATATCTGTCATTTTTAGCACCTCCTCTCTACGTCAATTGACGCCTGAGAGATAGGCGACTCCATTATTATACCATCTGTAAATCCACAAGCATATGTGCTTCCGATAAGTTGAAATATGTAAAATCAGACTATACTTTTTAAATTTTTTCCTCTCTACATAGTCACATTATGAATAAAAAACAACTAGATTTCTACTTATATAC
>NZ_JBICNX010000254.1:0-635 GCF_043107035.1 Staphylococcus sp. 231237_7MaSpsaltlick | reverse complement strand
TGTCAGAAACGGATTCCCTAGATTTACCTGCTAGAACAATGTTGACTAGCGAAGCATCTGTTAATAGAAGCACACATTTTTTAAATATAAATAATGTATATCGTACATTAACGCCAATTGAAGCTGAAAGATTAAACGGTTTTCCAGATAATTGGACAGATACTATGCCTGATAGAATGCGGTTCTTCTGCATGGGTAATGCATTAGTGGTACCAATCATAACTAGAATAGGCAATCAAATTGAGAAAATTGAACAGCAAACAAGTGATACTTTTAGCCAATTGAGGTTATTTTAAATAAAGGTCTAGTAGCTTTAAACGCTGCTAGATTTTTTTGTTATTACGTCAATAATATTTTGCGCAAAGCGTTATAAGATTGCCTTTTTTTCTGTCCATATGGCACAATATACTTATTACAATAAGGGGTGTCATATGAAGATAAATAAAATCATCAATAACAATGTAATCAGCGTCACCCAAAACAATCAAGAGTGTGTTGTGATGGGAAAAGGGATTGGTTTTCAAAAGCATGAAGGTGATATAGTTGAGGAGTCAAAGATTGAAAAAATTTTTAATTTGAGTAATCAAGACTTATCTGATCGATTTAAAACTTTGTTAATTGAAGTACCAATTGAA
>NZ_JBICNX010000253.1:0-638 GCF_043107035.1 Staphylococcus sp. 231237_7MaSpsaltlick | reverse complement strand
AGAAATGAGTATGGAACGTTATATTACACGAGGTATTGCCAATTACTTACCAGCAATATTACAGCAACAATTATGGAGGCTCATAGCTCAACGAGAACAAGAACAATTCGATGACAATGAATCATTGGATTATTTTCATATATTCCAGTTCAATATGCATAGTAGTCAATTATATATCAAACATAAGCAAGAACGTCCAGAGTACGTCAAAATTCATAAGGCAAATTATTCAAAAGCTATCAATATTAATAAGGTCTACGTTATCAGAGAAGATGACGTAGACCTTTCTTATTATGTCATGTTACTACCCGAAGAATATTAATAGGAGGCCTCAATCATGCAAACAATAAAAAGTGTATTAGAAACTGAAGCTATTTTCAGTGATGACAAACAGCACCGATATTTGCTTAAGAAGATATGGAACAGCGACAAACAAACTGTAACGATCATTACTATGTATCCCCATTACGAGGGTGTTCTCAATATAGATTTAACTACACAACTGGTTATGAATAAAATCTCTGAAATGGATAAATCAGGTTCAATTAATTTTGTGAATTTATACTCCAATATTACGACACCCATAAATATAAAGCATTTAGAAAATAGCCATGACAAGCATACAGACATTCAAATTA
>NZ_JBICNX010000252.1:0-639 GCF_043107035.1 Staphylococcus sp. 231237_7MaSpsaltlick | reverse complement strand
ATATTATATACCTGATGTAGTGATAGCTAATCACAAAGAAAAAGAGCTTTTATTAGTAGAGGGCAAAACATATGAAAATTGGAAAAAAGGTATAGAAGAGTTAGAAAATTATCCAACTTTTGAAGAGGATTTCTTGAAGAAATATTACCCTGATTATCAATTTTCAAAATGGGTTACTTTATATTCATCTAATAACCAGGACGAATTACCTCATAAAAATGTGTTATTAAATGTGAATAATCTCGGTCAAATAAATCTTAGCGATAATAGTCCAAAATGGTTAGAAAAAATAATGAAAAAAATGACTTAGATTTCATTCTAAGTCATTTTTTTAAAACAATTTTTGTTGCTTAAACTTCGTTCTTTTATTGGCTATAGAAACATACTTCTCATCTATATCAAAACCTATAAAATTACGATCAGTATTCATCGAAGCCACTCCTGTAGTTCCGCTTCCCATAAAAGGATCTAATATAATATCTTCTTTATTGGAGTGTATATTTATTAAGTGTTCAATAAGTTTAACAGGTTTTTGAGTAGGATGGTATCTTTCAAAGCCGCCACCACTTTCGGAAGGAAATTTTAATACTGACCGTTCCATCGCACTATCTTGTCTATTAAAAGTCCAACTCTTACCAG
>NZ_JBICNX010000251.1:0-642 GCF_043107035.1 Staphylococcus sp. 231237_7MaSpsaltlick | reverse complement strand
GAGTATAGATATTTAATGTGGTTGTTATATTTATGTGTCCAAGCACTTGTTGTACTAATTTTACTGGTGCGCCTGATGCAATTAAATTAGTTGTATATGTATGCCTAAAAGCATGAGGTGTATAATCCTTTGAAATTTCAGCTTCAGTTAATATTCTTTTGAATTTCTTTTGAATACGATTTAAAATGTAAGGGTGCCCTGTACTATCAGAAAAAATAAACTTCTGATTATCATATGCATCTTTATATATCTTTTTCTTCTCTTTATTTTCATTAATTAACTTTTGAAAAGTTTCAATACATATATCATTAATTTTTATAATCCGTTTTTTATTTCCTTTTGGTATCAATAAACTATAGTCATTTCTGTTATCTTTTTCGTTAAATAAAGTTTTAGTAATTGATACAGTCTTATTTTTAAAGTTTATGTCTGTTGATTTTAATGCTAGAAGTTCACTAGGGCGCATACCGGTATAATAAAGTATTAAAAAATATTCCGATAGATTTTGATAGTATCTTCTATTAGATTTTTTAACTTCTAAAATTTTATTCATATCCTCTGTAGAAATATACTTCATTTCCAAATCATCACTTTCTAGCTCTGCTACTGTTTTTGGTTTTTGTGGATATGTAACAAATTGAG
>NZ_JBICNX010000250.1:0-644 GCF_043107035.1 Staphylococcus sp. 231237_7MaSpsaltlick | reverse complement strand
CTAGTAAAACGACCGATGATATACTATCGGTGGATAAAATATTTTATACTGCACCAGCAGAAAAACAAACTAAATTAAGAAATGATTTATATAGTATTACTGCAAGCATTGATTTGGGGCAAAAATTACATGTTGTAAATAAGTATGGACATGAACATAGTAAACATTATAGTGATATGTTTAAATATATTGATTTAATTATAGTAGATGAGATTGATCGTCTTAAAGTGCAACATTTAGAGCAATTAAGAGCTATTTATGATGAACATAATTTAGCAATGATATTTATTGGTATGCCAGGTATTGAGAAGAAATTATCTCGTTATCCTCAATTATATTCGCGCATAGGTTTTGCGCATGAATTTGATAATCTAAGCAAAGATGAAACGCATCATATATTAGAATATAAGTGGCAAGATTTAGGATTTGATTTAAAACTCGAAGATTTTACTGATTATGAGGCAATAACAACGATTATTAAAATTACAAAAGGGAATTTTAGGCTGATTCATCGTTTATTTGCGCAGATAGATAGAGTTATGGATATCAATGGCTTAGATAAAATCAGTACAGAAGTGGTAGAAACAGCTAGAGATAGTTTAGTCATATGTATTCGTTAATAGAAAAAGCAATGTACTATATTA
>NZ_JBICNX010000024.1:0-52878 GCF_043107035.1 Staphylococcus sp. 231237_7MaSpsaltlick | reverse complement strand
ATTTGGAGGGAGGGAAATACACATGTCTAAAACAGTAGTCAAAAATAACGAATCACTTGAAGATGCTTTACGTCGTTTCAAACGCTCAGTTTCTAAAAGCGGTACGATTCAAGAAGTACGTAAACGTGAATTTTACGAAAAACCAAGCGTAAAACGTAAAAAGAAATCAGAAGCTGCACGTAAACGTAAATTCAAATAATTAATTGTTTCGTTGACTCCCTCAACACCAACATTAATTATAAACAAAGCCTTAGCTGGTAATTCAGCTAAGGCTTTTTAATTTGTAGAAATAAATATGTCATGCAATATAAAACGATTGTTTTAATTTGTAAAAAATGATAGAAATACTAGCAATGTAATCAATTTTCAAAATAAATAGGCAATTTTATAATTCTAATATCACTTAAATATTAGAGAAAATAAAATAAAACTAAATATTATGATACTATCCCTATAATCACATATTAATTTCATGTATAATTAAGAGGAGAGCGAGGTGATAGAGTGTTGTCTTCGAGTAGTTTACATACTAACTTTTTAACAGCTTTTGCTGGAAATGGTAATTGGATGAATCATTTGGCAGATTGGATAGTTAATCCAGTGATTGCACTTATTTTGACGTGTATCATATTTATGGGTTTTCTATATCAACTGTATTCTAAACGGATTAACTTAATAGGTATATTAGCTACTTTAGCTTTACTTATCTTCTTTTTAGGTTTTTTCATAAAAGGAGATGTGAATTTCTATTCCGTTATATTGTTTGGAATTGGCGTACTATTTGTAATCATTGAGTTGTTCGTTGTAGGTGCAATTATAGGTATTATTGGTATAACGCTTATTGTCTTAAGTATTGTCACATTAGGTGATAATTTAATTTTTATGATTGCAAATGTTGTTGTTGCACTTATATTATCAATCATTGAATGGGTGGTACTTGTGAAAATATTCAAACGAAATATTCCATTTTTAGAAAAAGTTGTATTGAAAGATTCTACAAATGCAGAGGCTGGGTACACTTCACACGAAGATCGCTCTTATTTAGTTGGCCAAACTGCGACTACGTCAACTGATTTAAGACCAGCAGGTATTATTACATACAATAATGAACGTATTGATGCAGTTTCTGATGGATCATTTATTTTACGAAATAAGCAGGTCAAGATATTGGAAGTTGAAGGTACGCGTGTTGTTGTAAGAGAAATTGAATCATAAAGGAGAGAAACCATGATCGGATTATTAATTATTGCAGTCATAGTTATAATTGCTTTACTGTTATTATTCTCATTTGTTCCGGTTGGACTATGGATTTCAGCTATAGCCGCAGGAGTTAAAGTAGGGATCGGCACACTTGTCGGTATGAGATTACGAAGAGTATCACCAAGAAAGGTTATTGCACCATTAATTAAGGCGCATAAAGCTGGATTACAATTAACTACGAATCAACTTGAATCACACTATTTAGCTGGTGGTAATGTTGATAGAGTAGTAGATGCAAACATAGCAGCACAAAGAGCAGATATCAATTTACCATTTGAACGTGGTGCGGCAATCGATTTAGCTGGTAGAGATGTGCTTGAAGCAGTACAAATGTCAGTAAATCCAAAGGTAATTGAAACACCATTTATTGCCGGTGTTGCTATGAATGGTATCGAAGTTAAGGCCAAAGCACGTATTACAGTTCGCGCTAACATTGCACGACTTGTCGGTGGTGCTGGTGAAGAAACAATTATTGCCCGTGTTGGTGAAGGTATAGTGTCGACTATTGGTTCTAGTGAACACCATACACAAGTGCTTGAAAATCCTGATAACATTTCTAAAACTGTATTAAGTAAAGGTTTGGATTCTGGTACAGCATTTGAAATCTTATCTATCGATATTGCAGATGTAGATATCAGTAAGAACATTGGTGCAGATTTACAAACAGAACAAGCATTAGCAGATAAAAATATTGCTCAAGCTAAAGCAGAAGAACGTCGTGCCATGGCGGTTGCACAAGAGCAAGAAATGAAAGCTAAAGTACAAGAAATGCGTTCTAAAGTTGTTGAAGCTGAAGCTGAGGTACCACTAGCAATGGCAGAAGCCTTACGTGAAGGTAATTTAGGTGTCAGAGATTACTATAATCTAAAAAATATTGAAGCAGATACTGGCATGAGAAATTCAATTAATAAACGAACAAATCAAGAAGATGACGAATCACCGGATAAATAATTTAGGGGTGGTTAAATGAGTATAGGTATTATCATTTTTGTTATTTCCGTTATTGTTACGATTATTAGTGCTATTAATGACAATAGTCATAAGGAAAGACAAAAGCAACAAAGACCAACCCATGGCCAACCACAAACCAAAAATGGCCAACCGCAAAAGCGTGGTTTCCTTGAAGAAGTTGGAAAGGCCTTTAAAGAAATTGAAAAACAATTGAATGAAGAGCCGACGACAACAGGGCCTAGACCTCAACCTTCAAAACCATCGGAACCAAGTTCGGAAAAAATGGAAACACCACAACCAACAAGACCAACTACAGTATCATCTAATGAACAAAGTGAAACGGAAGCCGAGAAAGAGAAACGTACACAAAATCAAAAAGATGAACAGTTAAGAAAAGAATTAGAACAAACACTAATGGGTGATTTACAAGATGTTAAATCTGAATTAGATCGTGAGAATGAAAAGAAATTGCAGCGAACAGAACGTAAAGCACGCGCTATTATTGCTGATAAAAATTTATCTGAGCGAACAAAACGTTATCGCTTGAAGCAGTTGATTTACTCTCATAAAATGCAAAGTTCTAATGTAAATGGTCAATTTCGATTTGATAACGATGAAGTGGTAAATGGAATTATATGGTCAGAAATATTAGAAAAACCTAAACAATTATAAGTAAGTATAAGCTAGGAAATCAAACTTAAATTATATAGCCCTTAAATGTAGTTCTAGACTTCATTTGAGGGCTTCTTTATCTTTAAATTCAAGGTGAATTAATAAAAAAATCAATAAATAAACTAAAGATAATCAGGCGAGATTTAAGCGAATTATTTATTAATAAATAATGCTTGTAGTGAACATTTTGGTCTACATTAATACGTTTGAATAGATTAGTAAAAAACAACCTAAAGTACATTTGAAATGGATAGCTGGTACTTAACAACAAGTGTTATTGATCTATGTTTACAAGTTGTTAAATTAATTATTGTTAAGTGATACAATGCATTTTATTAATGCTATTTATTAAAGCAAAATAAGTTGTTATATATTTTATGATACCGTTGATACTGTAATATTAAATTAAATTTGTTAATATAACGTAAAGTTTCATACAAAGGTAAGCAATTTAATTCGCTTTGAAATGATATAAAGATAATTCATGATATAATTGAAATGTAATAATTAGGTTGAATAGATAGCTATATTACAATAGTTAAGATGATTTTTTGAAAAATTATTTTTGTATCTTAAAATCTAATAAGATAAAATAAGTGTAAACGACAATGTTTGAAAAGGAGCAACTATATGCCTGGAATTATTCAAATTGATGACATCAATGAAGCACAAGCACTCATTGGTAATAATGATGAACACCTTAAAGCAATTGAGGAAGGATTTGATGTCATTGTACATGCTCGAGGACAAGAAATTGCTGTGAGAGGTACACAAATTGAGCATGTAGAACAAGCTGAATCAGTACTGATTAATTTATTGAAAGTCATACAACAAGGTGTTTCAATTTCTTTAAAAGATGTCGAAGCAGCAATTAAAATGGCTAAAAAGGGTACGATTCAATACTTACTTGATTTATATGATGATGAAATTACTAAAGATGCATTCGGCAAGACAATTAGAGCCAAAACGATGGGGCAACGTCTATATGTTAATGCAATGCATCATAATGATTTAGTATTCGGTGTAGGACCAGCCGGAACAGGTAAAACATTTTTAGCAGTAGTTTATGCTGCTAAACAGTTAAGAAAAGGTAATGTGAAACGTATTGTTTTAACTAGACCTGCAGTTGAAGCAGGTGAATCTCTAGGTTTCTTACCAGGAGATTTAAAGGAGAAAGTCGATCCATACTTAAGACCATTATACGATGGCTTGAATACAGTACTTGGTAGAGAACAAACTGCAAGATTTATTGATAGAGGAATAATTGAAATTGCACCATTAGCATATATGCGAGGTCGTACATTGGATGATGCTTTCGTTATTTTAGATGAAGCACAAAACACGACACACGCACAGATGAAAATGTTTTTAACACGATTAGGATTCGGTTCGAAGATGGTAGTTACGGGAGATCATACACAAATCGATTTACCAAAAGGTGTTAAAAGTGGCTTGAAAGAAGCGATTAATAAGTTAAAAGATGTTAAAGGTTTAAGTATTCATCATTTAGATCAAAGTGATGTTGTACGTCACCCACTTGTCAGTAAAATTATTGATAAATACGAAGGAGATGAATAAATGTTTACGATTGATTTTAATGATCATACAGACTTAGTTAAAGATGAATGGTATGAGCAAATTGATAAATTGCTTACATTTGCAAAAGACCAGGAACAAATTGAAGGTGAAGCTGAATTATCAGTTACATTTGTAGATAAAGATGAAATACAAGAAATTAATAAAACATATCGAGATAAAGATAAAGTTACAGATGTAATTTCATTTGCTTTAGAAGAAGATGAACCAGAAATAACGGGTCTTGATATGCCACGTGTATTAGGAGATATTATTATCTGTACTGATGTTGCAAATGAACAAGCGGAAAGCTATGGCCACTCATTCGAAAGAGAACTAGGCTTTTTAGCATTACATGGATTCTTACATTTATTAGGATATGATCATATGAATGAAACAGATGAGCAAGAGATGTTCGGAAGACAAGATCAAATACTTAATGCCTATGGATTAACAAGAGATTAATTGTATGAAAAGGTTTAAATACGCTTTTCAAGGTATGATGATACTATTCAAAAAAGATTCCAAGTTCTTTATGCATGTGTTAGTGGGTATTGTCACAATTATTTGTGGATGGTTCTTTCAGATATCTACACTAGATTGGCTGATGATTGTTATTGCAATTGGACTGGTACTTGCTTTTGAAGCAATCAATACAGCAGTTGAATATGTTGTAGATTTAGTAACTACTGAATATGATCCGTTAGCTAAACATGCAAAGGATGTCGCTGCATTTAGTGTGATGTTAGCATCCATTGTAGCATTAGTAATAGGTTTAGTTGTTTTTCTACCTTATTTGTTCTGAAAGTAGTGCAATTCTATAAAAATTGTTTATACTTAGAGAGCATACGTTTTATCTATCAAAACAATTGTAGTTGAATAGGGGAGAACATAAAATGGCATATCAACCACATTATTTTACAGAAGTTAGAGAAGCACAATCGAGAGCTTATGTACCATATAGTAAGTTTAAGGTAGGCGCATTTTTAAAAACCAAAGACGGACAGTCTTTTTACGGAGCCAATGTAGAAAATGCAGCGTATCCTATGACCATTTGTGCAGAAAGATCAAGTTTAGTATCAGCAATTTCACAAGGATATCGACCTGGTGATTTCGAGTCGATAACAATTACAGTAGATGCAGATGAACCATCCTCGCCATGTGGTGCTTGTCGACAAGTGTTGAAAGAACTATGTGATGATGACATGCCAGTGTATATGACGAATCAAACTGGTAAAGTGATAGAATCAACTGTGGAACAATTATTACCCTTAGGGTTTTCTGGAAAGGATTTAAATTAATGGCAGAACATAAATCAGGTTTTATATCAATAATTGGGAGACCAAATGTAGGCAAATCTACCTTTGTAAACCGTGTAATCGGACACAAAATTGCAATTATGTCTGACAAAGCACAAACGACAAGAAATAAAATTCAAGGTGTTATGACTCAAGATGATGCGCAAATCATCTTCTTAGATACGCCAGGGATTCATAAACCAAAGCATAAATTAGGGGATTATATGATGAGTGTAGCCAAAAACACACTATCTGAAATTGATGCAATTATGTTTATGGTTAACGTTAATGAGGATATTGGTCGCGGTGATGAGTATATCATGGATATGCTTAAATCTATCAAAACGCCAGTGTTTTTAGTGTTAAATAAGATTGATTTAGTACATCCAGATCAATTAATGCCAAGAATTGAACAATATAAACAATATATGGATTTTACTGAAATTGTCCCGATTTCAGCTTTAGAAGGTCTAAATGTTGATCACTTCTTAGACGTATTGAAGTCTTATTTGCCAGCTGGACCAAAATATTATCCAGATGATCAAATTTCGGATCATCCTGAACAATTCGTAGTCGGCGAATTAATTCGTGAGAAGATTTTACATTTAACTAGTGAAGAAATTCCTCATGCAATCGGGGTGAACGTTGATCGAATGATAAAAGAAGATGAGGATCGAGTTAGAATAGAAGCGACTATTTATGTGGAACGTGATTCTCAAAAAGGTATTGTAATTGGTAAAGGCGGTAAGAAATTAAAAGAAGTAGGTAAACGTGCGCGTCAAGATATTGAAAGATTACTCGGATCTAAAGTTTATTTAGAATTATGGGTTAAGGTCCAAAAAGATTGGCGCAATAAGGTGAACTTTATACGACAAATGGGCTACCTAGAAGATCAAGATTAAATTTGAGAGTCGGTGAGCTGCGATGTTACTCAAACAAAAAGGCATAATAATAAAGGCAGTGGATTATGGCGAATCCGATAAAATTATAACCATTTTAAATGAGCACGGTGCCAAGGTTCCATTGATGGTTAGAAAAGCAAAAAAGAGTAGAAGTGGACTACAAGCTAATACACAATTATTTGTGTACGGCTTGTTTATTTATTCTAAATGGAAAGGTATGGGTACATTAAGTACGGTTGACGTTATAGAACAAAACTATCATTTGAGGTTAGATATTTATGAAAGTAGCTTTGCTAGTTTATGTACCGAAGTCATCGATCGTTCCTTTGAATATGAAGAAGTTTCACAATATAGTTATGATTTGTTGCACTTTGTTTTAGAAAAGATTAAAGCAGGTGTATCTGCGCAATTAATGTCAGTTATTGTGTTATTAAAATACATGAGAAAGTTTGGATTTAATGCGATTTTTGATCGATGTGTAGTAACGAATGACCCAGACCAATCTAAATTAGTAGCATATAGTTTCAAATTTGATGGCGCGATATCAAATACTGTTATTGATCGTGATCCTCATGCTTTACAGGTATCTAATAAAACATTGTATTTATTGGATATTTTACAGAAATTACCATTTAAACAAATGAGTTCGTTAAGTATTCATGCTGAGGTAGTTGATGAAATGTCGACACTTGTCATACTACTGTATAAAGAATATGCAGGCATGTATTTTAAAAGTCAAAAATTAATCAACCAATTACATAGATTAGATCATCTATCATAATATACGTGTGTTAATTACATTTGTAGCGACAGAATATGATTAAACTTTTTAAAATAAATAGTAATATAAAAACCGGTTAGTTACTGATAAGTTCAGCAACCAACCGGTTATTTATTTTATTAAATTAACTAAAATTTTGTTTTTTCAGCTAAGAAAGCTTCTAATTCAGAAATTGGCATACGTACTTGTTCCATTGTATCACGGTCACGTACTGTAACTTGTTGATCTTCTAAAGAATCGAAATCAAATGTTATACAATATGGTGTACCGATTTCATCTTGTCTACGGTAACGTTTACCGATAGATTGAGATTCATCAAAGTCAATTGAGAAAGTAGCACTTAAATTCTCGAATACTTTAATTGCTTCGCCTGATAATTTTTTACTTAATGGTAAAACTGCAGCTTTATAAGGTGCTAAAGCAGGGTGGAAACGTAATACTGTTCTTGCATCTTTACTTCCTTCTACACCTTCTTCTTCATATGCATCACATAAGAAAGCAAGTGTAACACGGTCAGCACCTAATGAAGGCTCGATACAGTATGGAATATATTTTTCGCCAGTTTCTTGATCGTGATATTGGAAATCTTCACCAGAATGTTCGCTATGTTTTTTCAAGTCGAAATCTGTACGGCTAGCGATACCCCATAGTTCACCCCAACCAAATGGGAAGCGATATTCGATATCTGTTGTTGCATTTGAATAGTGTGATAACTCATCTTCATCATGGTCACGTAAACGTGTATTTGCTTCACTTAATTTTAAATCTTTTAACCATTGGCTTGCGAATGTCTTCCAATAATTTTGCCATTCAATTTCTTCACCTGGTTTACAGAAGAATTCTAATTCCATTTGTTCGAATTCACGAGTTCTGAAGATGAAGTTACCTGGAGTGATTTCATTTCTAAATGATTTACCAATTTGTCCGATACCGAATGGTAATTTTTTACGCATCGTACGTTGCACATTCTTATAGTTAACAAAGATACCTTGTGCTGTTTCAGGGCGTAAAAATATTTCATTAGTTGAATCTTCTGTAACGCCTTGGAAAGTCTTGAACATTAAATTGAATTGACGAATATCAGTCCAGTTTGCAGTACCACTGACTGGACAAACAATACCTTCTTCATCAATTATACGTTTCATTTCATCGAAGCTTAAACCATCAGCAACAAAGTTTTCGTCACCTTTTTCATTAGCCATATAATCTTCGATGATTTTATCTGCACGGTAACGGATTTTACTGTCTTTGTTATCAATCATTGGGTCATTAAAGTTACCTAAGTGACCTGAAGCTTCCCATGTTTTTGGATTCATAAGAATAGCAGCATCAATACCAACATTATATGGTGATTGAGTAATAAACTTTTGCCACCATGCTTTTTTTACATTATTTTTTAATTCGACACCTAGTGGACCGTAATCCCATGTGTTTGATAATCCACCATAAATGTCACTACCTGGAAAAACGAAACCTCTATGCTTCGCTAGTTGTACAATTGTTTCCATATCTTTTGCCATTTACAAAATACACTCCTTTTTTACATAAAAACGCCCCAAGACAAAGAAATAAGCCTACAGCTTAAATCCTTATCTTGGGACGAGTTAATCACTTTTAATCACATTAAAATAAATGTGTTCTTATACTAGATAATTGTTAACCCGCGGTTCCACCCAAATTAGTGTGTACACTCGCTTTTAACTATAATTTAATTGTAGCCATTAATCATTGTTAAGCTCTCACTATCCTTAACTCGCTTTAAATATAATTTTAATGTATTGCATGTTTATAAGCAAGTAAATAGATGTATTTGTAGCAATTAATAATAGTATGTATAATTAAGGAGAATGAATAAAGGGGTGAAGACCTATAGAACTGAGTAAGAGACAACAACAAATTGTTGAAATAGTGAAAAGTAACGGTCCAATTACAGGGGAGCATATCGCAGAGAGATTAAATTTAACAAGGGCAACTTTAAGACCTGACTTAGCTATATTAACAATGTCAGGAATCTTGGAAGCTAGACCAAGAGTAGGTTATTATTATTCTGGTAAACCAAAAAATAAATTAATTGCTGACGAACTAAAGCAATATATTGTAAAAGATTATGCATCTCATCCAGTAGTAGTGAAAAATGAGATGTCTATATATGATGCCATTTGTACTCTTTTTCTAGAAGATGTGAGTACATTATTTGTTATTAATAAAAATGGAGATTTCATAGGTGTATGTTCAAGAAAGGATCTACTTAGAGCATCTATGATAGGTGAAGATATTCATACTATGCCTGTAGATATTATTATGACGCGTATGCCGAACCTTCATTTTGTATTAGAAGATGAACGTGTCATCCATGCAGCTAACTTAATGATTGAGAAGGAAATTGATTCTTTACCAATCGTAATGAAAAAAGATAACGGTAAATATGAAGTAAAAGGTAGAATTTCAAAAACAACTATAAATAAAATATTTGTATCATTATTTAATGAATAGGTGGTAGTAATCATGGAAAATATAAAGATAATTGTTGCATCTGATTCAGTAGGTGAAACAGCTGAACTCGTTGCTAGAGCATGTATTTCGCAATTTAATCCAAATCAATGCGACAGTGAAATACATAGGTATCCATATATAGAAGCATTGGAAAATGTTGATGAAGTTATTCAAGTTGCTCGAGATACAGAAGCAATAGTAGTATATACGTTAGTTAAACCAGAAATTAGAAAGTATATGGAAGCTAAATTAAAGGAATATGCAATTAAATCAGTTGATATTATGGGACCTTTGATGAATATCTTATTGGACAAAATCGACGAACAACCTTATTTTGAACCTGGTTTAGTACACAGATTAGATGAAGCATACTTTAAGAAAATTGATGCGATTGAATTTGCAGTTAAATATGACGATGGCAAGGATCCAAAAGGCTTACCAAAAGCAGATATAGTATTGTTAGGAATTTCGCGTACTTCAAAGACGCCTTTATCACAATATTTAGCACATAAGAGTTATAAAGTAATGAATATACCAATCGTCCCTGAAGTTACGCCACCAGATGACTTATTTCAAATAGATCCATCTAAATGTATTGCTTTAAAGATAAGTGAAGAAAAGCTCAATAAAATACGTAAAGAACGATTAAAGCAACTCGGATTAGGAGATAGTGCAAGATACGCAACAGAACAACGTATAGCAGAAGAGTTGAATTATTTTCATGAATTAGTTGAGAGGATAGGCTGTCCAGTACTTGATGTTTCAGATAAAGCAATAGAAGAAACAGCAAATAATATAATCAGCATTATTGAGCAAAATAGTTTCAAAAATAATTAAAAACATTTATACTATTGTAATTAATGTTTAATAGGTGATATATTTGCGAATTGATCAAGCAACAATAAATGAAATTAAAGATAAAACTGACATACTAGATTTAGTAAGTGAATATGTGAAATTAGAAAAGAGAGGACGCAATTACATTGGTTTGTGTCCTTTTCATGATGAAAAAACACCTTCCTTTACTGTTTCCGAAGATAAACAAATATGCCATTGTTTTGGTTGTAAAAAAGGTGGGAATGTCTTTCAATTCACACAAGAGATTAAAGGTCTTTCTTTTACCGAAGCTGTTAAAGAATTAGGCGAAAGGGTAAATATAAAGGTAGACACAGGTAGTACAACCTATGAGGCTGCAGAAGGTCATCAAGTTGCGTCAGATGATTTGAAGATGATTGAAATGCACGAATTAATGCAAGAATATTATCATTATGCATTGAAGAAAACAGTCGAAGGTGAAGCGGCGCTTAATTATTTAAAGGAACGCGGGTTTACAGAGGATTTAATAGATAGTAGAAAAATAGGTTATGCACCGAACAATGCTCATTTTTGTCATGACTTTTTACAGAAGAAAGGTTACGATATACAACTTGCATATGAGGCTGGTTTATTATCAAGAAATGAAGAGAACTTCAGTTATTATGATAGATTTAGAGATAGAATTATGTTCCCGCTAACAAATGCTCAAGGGCGTACAGTTGGTTATTCAGGTAGAACATATACAAATCAAGAACCTAAATATTTAAACAGTCCAGAAACACCTATTTTCCAAAAGCGTAAATTGCTATATAACGTGGATAAGGCACGAAGAGCCATCAGAAAGATTGATGAGATAATATTGTTAGAAGGATTTATGGATGTTATTAAATCTGATCAAGCTGGATTGAAACATGTTGTGGCAAGTATGGGTACTCAGATTTCTCAAGAGCATATCACATTTATCAAAAAACTAACGTCGAATGTAACATTAATGTTTGATGGTGACTTTGCTGGTAGTGAAGCAACATTAAAAACAGGTCAAATGCTCTTACAACAAGGATTGAATGTCTTTGTAGTTCAATTACCTAAAGATATGGATCCTGATGAATACATTGGAAAACATGGGGCTGAAGCTTTTAATTATTATGTAGAACATGAGAAGAAAGCATTTGTTCTGTACAAAGTTAATTTGCATCAAGCAGAAATCAACAATAATGACCTTGCATACGAACGATATTTAAAAGAAGTGACAATGGATATTTCTTATGTTAAATCAGCGATTCAACGTAAAAAGATATTGCAAGAAGTGTCAGAATTGTTTAAAGTTAGCATGGATAGTCTAATTAATGAAGTAGGACATCAACAAGACAATAGTCAGCCCCAATTTCACCAAGTACCGTCATTACCTCAATTTAATAATTTAACTAAACAGGAAAAGGCGGAACGGGCACTATTAAGACATTTTATGAACGATAAAGATGTTTTTCTTAATTATCATCAATCACTTCAAACTGAGGACTTTACAAATCAATTTTTTAAGCGTATATTTAATGTTTTACGTGAGTTTTACTCAGAAAATGATACGTTCAATATTAGTGATGTGTTACAATACGTCGATTCCAATGAAATTAAAGAAGCATTGATATCATTAGATAACTATATGATCAATGAAGAACCGTATGAACATGAAATTGATGATTATTTAAACACTATAATATCTAATAGAAATGAAGAAACAATTGAATCACTTAATCATAAGCTCCGGGAGGCTTCTAAATTAGGTGATATGGAATTACAAAAATACTATTTAGAAAAGATTGTAAATTTCAATAAAAATAGAATGAGTTAAATCAAAAATGAATATATTTGTATATTAATGCTATTGACAACATGTATATTGAAGTATTATTCTAAATTAGTTTCATTAATTTTTGTCTTTATAATATTTTAATATCTAGTTGATATTATATTCGGGAGGCCATTTCATGTCTGGAAATAGAGTTAAAATAAAAAAACAAACCATTGATCCATCTTTAACAATAGAAGATGTAAAAAAACAATTAATTGAAAAAGGTAAAAAAGAAGGTCATTTAAGTCATGAAGAAATTGCTGAAAAAATGCAAAACTTCGAAATGGATTCAGACCAAATGGATGAATTCTTTGATCAATTAACTGACAATGATATTAGTTTAGTTAATGAAAAAGACAGTTCTGATACTGATGAAAAGTTAAATCCAAATGATTTAAGTGCCCCTCCAGGAGTTAAAATAAATGACCCAGTCCGTATGTATTTAAAAGAAATTGGACGTGTGAATCTTTTAAGTGCACAAGAAGAGATTGAATTGGCTAAAAAAATCGAACAAGGCGATGAAATTGCAAAATCTCGTTTAGCAGAAGCTAACTTACGTCTTGTAGTAAGTATTGCTAAAAGATATGTAGGCCGTGGTATGTTATTCCTTGATTTGATTCAAGAAGGAAACATGGGCTTAATTAAAGCAGTAGAAAAGTTCGACTTCAGCAAAGGGTTTAAATTCTCGACATATGCAACTTGGTGGATTCGTCAAGCGATTACACGTGCTATCGCCGACCAAGCAAGAACGATTCGTATTCCTGTGCACATGGTTGAGACAATCAACAAATTAATTCGCGTACAAAGACAATTATTACAAGATTTAGGCCGTGATCCAGCTCCTGAAGAAATTGGTGAAGAAATGGATTTACCACCTGAAAAAGTAAGAGAAATCCTTAAAATTGCTCAAGAACCAGTATCTTTAGAAACGCCAATAGGTGAAGAAGATGACAGTCATTTAGGTGACTTCATTGAAGACCAAGAGGCGCAAAGTCCTTCTGATCATGCTGCGTATGAATTATTAAAAGAACAATTAGAAGATGTGTTAGATACATTGACTGACCGAGAAGAAAATGTATTACGACTACGTTTTGGTTTAGATGATGGTAGAACGCGTACATTAGAAGAAGTAGGTAAAGTCTTCGGTGTTACTCGAGAACGTATTCGTCAAATCGAGGCTAAAGCGCTTAGAAAATTAAGACATCCAAGTAGAAGTAAACGTTTGAAAGACTTTATGGACTAATTTTTCAGCTCTTTTGTACAAAGTACAAAAGAGCTTTTTACATATTATGTGAGGAGAAACAAGATGATTCCATTAAATCAAAGACTTAAGAATGTAAGTAAGTATATTGTTGGTGATTTATTAGCAGATATTGGTTCTGATCATGCATATTTACCAATTTTTGCTATAGAAAATAACTTAACAAAACAAGCTATAGCTGGAGAAGTAATTAAAGGACCGTTTGAAGCTTCTCAAAGAAGTGTTGCAGAGCATCAACTTGGGAAAGTAATTGATATAAGATTAGGTGATGGTTTATCTGTATTAGAGGACTCAAACAATGTCACGACAATAACAATCTGTGGTATGGGCGGACCTCTAATTGCTAAAATTTTAAATGAAGGTCAGTTCAAACTTAATAACAAACCACGTTTGGTATTACAGAGTAATGTGCAATCTAGTGCAATCAGAAAGTTATTACCTAATTTAGGATATACAATTACCAATGAAGAAATTTTTGAAGAAAAGGGACATATATATGAAATAATTGTTGCAGATTTTAGTGAGCATCCAGGTACAATGACTGAGCAAGCATTAAAATTTGGCCCGGTATTATTGTTGAATAAAAATGAATACTTTTATAAAAAATGGCAACACGAAAAGGATGCATTATTAAAAATTAAAAGTAATTTGAATGAGCAACAACATGCAACTCGATTGGATGAGATTAATAAAGAAATTAATTTGATTAATGAGGTGTTATAAATGAAAATAAGTGATTTATTAAAGGTAATTAATAATCATGTACCATTTACAACAGCAGAGTCGTGGGACAATGTTGGTTTACTTATTGGTGATGAAAACGCTGAAATAACAAGTATTCTCACTGGACTGGATTGTACTGTTGATGTAGTTAATGAAGCGATTGAATTAGGCGCAAATACAATTATTTGTCATCATCCATTAATATTCAAAGGTTTAAAACAAATCAATGAACAAGATGGCTATGGAGCAATTATTCGTAAAATTATTCAAAATAACATTAATTTAATTGCTATGCATACAAATTTAGATGTTTATCCAAAAGGCGTAAATGCTATGTTAGGAGAAAAGTTAGGTTTACAAAATATGCGAATTTTAAACCCTGAAGTAATAACCTATTATAAGGTACAAGTGTTTATTCCTGAAGCAAATCTAACAGATTTTAAAAGTAAATTGAGTAAGTATGGTCTTGCTCAAGAAGGTGACTATGAATATTGTTTCTTTCAAAGTCAAGGAACTGGACAATTCAAACCAGTTAATGGTGCGAATCCTTATTTAGGTACGATGAATGAAATTGAATCAGTTAATGAAATGAAATTAGAATTTATGATTTCAGAGCAGCAGCAACAGTTAGCAATAGATTTAATTAACCAATATCATCCATATGAAACCCCAGTATATGACTTAATTCAACTTACAAGAGAAGCTGATTATGGATTGGGCATGATTGGTAAACTCAGTCAATCTTACAACGTGCCAGACTTTGTACAACATGTAAAAGAACAATTAAATATGCCGAGTGTACGCTTCATAGGCAATAACTACTCACATATTGAAACTGTAGCAATTATTGGTGGTTCAGGGATTGGATATGAATATTTAGCTGCTAGTAAAGGGGCAGATTTATTTATTACAGGAGATATTAAACATCACGATGCATTAGATGCGAAAATTGCTGGCGTGAATTTACTTGATATTAACCATTATAGTGAATATGTTATGAAAGAGGGATTAAAAGCATTACTAATAAATTGGCTTGCAGAACAAGATCAAACAGTGAAAGTAAATGTATCCCAAATTAATACAGATCCGTTTACTTATTATTAAATCATGTCGATTTAATAAATAAGTTTAACTATAATTAGCTTGACGGTTATGGTATTTTCAATATTTATTTAATTTTGTTCAAAATTACTAACGAATGCTTTATAATAGAAAAGATGAAGATTTAAGGAGGCCAAGACATGGCGAATCACCCATTTGAAAATTTTAAGTTAGAACCAAGTCTGATTGATGCTGTGAAGGATTTGAATTTTGATCAACCAACTGAAATTCAAACAAGAGTAATTCCGAAGATAATAAAACAATCAAACTTGATAGGTCAATCGCAGACAGGTACTGGTAAATCACATGCCTTTTTACTACCTCTGTTGAATAATATAGACATTAATATAAATGAACCACAAGCGATTGTAGTAGCACCTACAAGAGAATTAGCTCAGCAACTATTTGACGTAGCGAGTCACTTAGCAAAGTTTAAAGATCAAGTGTCTGTTAAATTGTTTATTGGTGGTACTGATATCGAGAAAGATAAACAACGTGCTAAGAATCAACCACAATTAGTTATTGGGACACCTACACGTATTAATGATTTAGCAAAACATGGTGACTTACATGTACATTTAGCGTCATATTTAGTTATCGATGAAGCAGATTTAATGATAGATTTAGGATTAATTGAAGAAGTAGATCATATTGCTACAAGACTAGACGAATCTGCACATATTGCAGTGTTTAGTGCGACGATCCCTAAATCATTACATCCATTTTTAAATAAATATTTAGAAAATCCTGAATTTGTTGAGATTGAACATACACAGAAAAATAAAAAGAATATTGAATTTTATCTAATTCCAACAAAAGGTGAAGATAAGGTAGAAAAAACATTACGTTTAATTGATATACTTAATCCATATTTAAGTATCGTCTTTTGTAATAGTAGAGAAAGTGCGGATGAGTTAGCTGCACAGTTAAATGCTTCTGGAATAAAAGTGGGTATGATTCACGGTGGTTTGACACCGAGAGAACGTAAACAACAAATGAAACGTATTCGTAATTTAGAATTTCAATATGTAATCGCGAGTGATTTGGCGTCGAGAGGTATTGATATTGAAGGCGTAAGCCATGTTATTAACTTTGATGTTCCAAATGACATTGATTTCTTTACACATAGAGTGGGTAGAACGGGTCGAGGTAATTACAAAGGTGTTGCTATTACGCTATATAGTCCAAATGAAGAAGATAATATTAGTTTAATTGAACAGCAAGGTTATCATTTTGAAAATGTAGACATTAAAGACGGCGAACTTAAACCAATTAAGGCACATAATACACGTCAAACACGTAAGAATAAAGATGATCATTTAACAAATGAATTAAAGCATAAAGTTAAAAGAAATAAGAAAAAGGTTAAACCTGGTTATAAAAAGAAATTCAAACGTGATTTAGATCAATTAAAACAAAAAGAGCGTAGACAACACAGTAAACAACAAAGAAGACAAGAAAGAAAAAATAGAAAGGGGTAATTTAACTTATGTTATTAGGCTCACATGTTTCTATGAATGGTAAAAAAATGTTACAAGGTTCAGCAGAAGAAGCGACTAAATTAGGTGAATCTACTTTCATGATTTATACAGGGGCTCCTCAGAACACACGTAGAAAGCCGATTGAAGAATTAAATATCGAAAAAGGCCATGAAGTGATGCGTGAAAATGGGGTGTCAAATATTGTAGTGCACGCACCTTATATAATCAACATTGCAAATACATTAAAACCTCATGTATTTGAACTTGGAGTAGAATTTTTACAAAGTGAGATCGAACGTACACAAGCTTTAGGTGCTAAGGATATTGTATTGCATCCGGGGTCACATGTTGGCGAGGGTGCAGATGTTGGTATTAAGAAGATTATCGAAGGGTTAAATGAAGTACTTACCAATGATAATGATGTTCGAATCGCATTAGAAACGATGGCTGGTAAAGGTTCGGAAATTGGTCGTAGTTTTGAAGAAATCGCACAAATTATAGACGGTGTAAATCATAATGAAAGACTATCTGTATGCTTTGATACTTGTCATACCCATGATGCAGGCTATAATGTCAGAGAAGATTTCGATGGCGTTTTAAATGAATTTGATAAGATTATTGGCGTTGACCGC
Source organism: Staphylococcus sp. 231237_7MaSpsaltlick (assembly GCF_043107035.1). Classification (NCBI taxonomy): domain Bacteria; kingdom Bacillati; phylum Bacillota; class Bacilli; order Caryophanales; family Staphylococcaceae; genus Staphylococcus; species Staphylococcus sp. 231237_7MaSpsaltlick. The sequence goes on along the minus strand of NZ_JBICNX010000024.1, from coordinate 35,083 downwards.
ATTAAAGTTGTCCATGTGAATGACAGTAAAAATGATATTGGCGCACATAAAGATAGACATGAAAATATCGGTTTTGGTTATATTGGTTTCGATGCATTAAATTATGTAGTACATCATGAAACATTTAAAGATATTCCAAAAATTTTAGAAACACCGTTTGTCGGTGAGGATAAAAAGAATAAACGACCACCATACAAACATGAAATTGAAATGTTGAAAAAACAACAATTTGATGCTGATTTAAAAAATAAAATAATGAGTGAATAAACAGATAAACTACTTTTAATTCTATTGTGTAGCGATTAGAAATATATAAATTTTTGACGCAATTACAACTGATTAAAGGTAGTTTGTTTTAATTCGTAAACATTACTATTTACATAATGTTTTTCACGTTGTATAGTATAGAACGAGGTGAAAACATGTCTACTCCTGTATTTGAATTGAATAATATTGATTACTTTTTTGACAATAAACATGTATTAGAAAACATCAATATAAAAATAAATCGTGGTGAATTTTTAGCCATTGTAGGTCCAAATGGCGCAGGAAAGTCAACTTTATTAAAGATTATCCTAGGCCTATTACCTATTCAAAAAGGTAAAATTTATGTTGATGGTATAGATTATAATGGTAAACAATCTATGTTAAAAATTAGTTATGTATCGCAGAAAGCACAAGCATTTAAGTCTGGCTTTCCAGCAAGCGTTAAAGAGGTAGTCCTAAGCGGATTAACCAAAAGAAAAAAATTATTTCAGCGCTTTAACAAAGAAGATGAAAAAAAGGTTGCAACTGTATTACAGCGTTTGAATATATCAAACTTAATTGATAAAAATATTGCTGAATTATCTGGTGGACAACAACAGCGTGTATTAATTGCTCGTGCATTAATCAGTGAGCCATCAGTACTAATATTAGACGAACCAACAAATGGTATCGATGCTAAACATGTAAGTGAATTTTATGAAACATTACAACGATTAAAGCAAGAAGGCGTTACGATTATCTTGGTAACACATGATATAGGTGTTGTTGCTGATACCGCAACTGAGGTTGCTTGTTTAAACAAACACCTACACTTCCATGGTTCAACTGAAGAGTTTAAATCTTTAGATGAGGTAGAAATTTCAAAAATTTATGGTCATCCTATACAATTCGTAGATCACCAACATAATAGGGAGTGTTGTTCATCATGATAGAAGCGTTACTAAACTTCGATTTTATGCGCTATTCACTATTAAGCGGATTGCTAATAGGGTTTATTGCGCCATTAATCGGTGCATTTATTGTTGTGAAGCGTTTATCACTTATTGCAGACGCATTGAGTCATGTGACTTTAGGTGGTATATCCTTTGGTATGTTTATCATTACAATCGCTCCGGTGTTAACGTTTATAAACCCAATTTGGTTTGGTATATTATTTGCTGTTATTGGCGCTATACTAATCGAGAAACTACGTACGTCTTATAGTAATTATCAGGAAATTGCTATTCCTATTATTATGAGTACTGGTATTGCCTTAAGTGCGATTTTTATATCTTTAGCAGACGGGTTTAATCAAGAGGTCGTTGGACTTTTATTTGGTTCTATAAGTGCCGTTACGAAAAGCGATGTACTTACAATTGTTGCAATTGTAGTCATTGTACTAGTGTTCATCATCTCTTTTTATAAGGAAATGTTTATACTCGTTTTCGATGAAGAATATAGTAAAGTGATAGGGATTCCAAAATGGATACAGTTGATGTTTATTGTCATTGTAGCAATGGTTATCTCTGCATCGATGCGTGTCGTAGGTATATTATTAGTTAGTGCATTAATAACATTACCTGTAGCTATCTCTATACGCATCACAAAAGGATTTAAACAATTAATTATATTGAGCATTATCATTGGTGAATTATCAGTTGTTGGTGGGTTAATACTTGCATTTTATATTAATATCTCCCCGGGTGGAGTCATTGTTGTCTTACTTGTATTAATGCTTGCTTTAACAATGCTTATTCAAAAATTAAGAATAAATTCTATGAAAGGATCTGTTGAAAATGAAAACTGATGACGCAATTAGCATTTTAAAAAAGAATGGACATAAATATACAGATAAAAGAAGAGAAATGTTAGATATTTTTGTCAAAGAAGATAAATATATAAATGCTAAGCATATTCAACAAAAAATGGATTACACATATCCAGGTATTTCTTTTGATACAGTGTATAGAAACCTGCATTTATTTAAAGAATTAGGCATCGTTGAAAACACAGAATTAGACGGAGAAATGAAATTTAGAATTGCCTGTACAAATCATCATCACCATCATTTTATTTGTGAAGTATGTGGGGACACTAAAGTAATAGATTTTTGTCCAATAGATGAAGTTAAATCATTCTTACCAAACGTAGAAATTCATACACATAAATTGGAAGTGTATGGAATTTGTGAAGCTTGTAAGCAAGCGTAATAATTATAATTGGTGTAATTTGACATTTATTTCTTAGATATACAATCAAATGAACAATAAAACATAGGTCATTAGTATGAATTAGTTTGAATTTTGAAAATAGTTGGTTTATGATGTTTAAATATTCTCATTTTGAGATATACTTATATTGTAACTAAAGATGACAAACATCATGCTATGACATTTATATTTTACTTTTAAAAGCAAATTAATTGTTGTCATTTGTATAAGTTGTTATGCTTTATTTAAAGATTAATTAGGAGGATGATTATTTATGGCTTTTGAATTACCAAATTTACCTTATGGTTTCGACGCGTTGGAACCTAATATTGACAAAGAAACTATGGAAATCCACCATGGTAAACACCACAACACTTATGTAACTAAATTAAATGCTGCAGTTGAAGGTACTGATTTAGAATCTAAATCAATCGAAGAAATTGTTGCAAACTTAGACAGTGTACCAGAAAATATTCAAACAGCTGTTAGAAATAATGGTGGTGGACACTTAAACCACTCATTATTCTGGGAATTATTAACTCCTAACTCTGAAGAAAAAGGTACTGTAGTTGATAAAATTAAAGAACAATGGGGTTCTTTAGATGCATTTAAAGAAGAATTTGCAGATAAAGCTGCAGCACGCTTTGGTTCAGGTTGGGCATGGCTAGTTGTAAATAACGGTAACTTAGAAATCGTTACTACACCTAACCAAGACAACCCTATTACTGAAGGTAAAACACCTATCTTAGGTTTAGATGTATGGGAACACGCATATTACCTTAAATATCAAAACAAACGTCCAGATTATATCAGTGCTTTCTGGAATGTTGTTAACTGGGAAAAAGTTGACGAGTTATATAACGCTGCAAAATAATTTATGTATGCGCTAATGACGGCCTTTATAAAGGTCGTCATTTTTTTTAGTAAAATAATAGAAATAATCTTAAATTTCATATATCATTTATTATGAGAACTTTTGAATAGAGGTATGTTATTGTGTTAAAAAGATTAAAAGAAAAATCGAACGATGAAAAGATCATGAATGTCATGAACAAAAGAATTGGCTTTATATTTGGAGTTATTGTATTCATCTTCGCAATAATCGTATTAAGGTTGGGTTACTTGCAAATAGCACAAGGTTCTCATTATAAGCAACTCATTAAGAACAGTGAAAATTTAACTATTAATGAGGCTGTACCCAGAGGACGCATATTAGACAGAAACGGTAAAGTGCTAGTAGATAATGCGTCGAAAAAAGCTATTACATATACGCGTGGCAGAAAGACAACACAAGCTGAAGTGTTAAAAACTGCTAAGTCTTTATCCGATTTAATCAAGATGGATACGGATAAGATTACCGACCGCGATAAGCAAGACTATTGGATACAAATCCATCCGAACAAAGCTAAAGATTTAATGAAGAATGAACAACAAATGCTTGATGATGGTAGTATTTCTCAAGATGATTATGATGAAACTTTGTATAAAAAGATAGGAAAAAAACAAATGGATTCATTATCTAAAAAGGATTTACAAGTATTAGCAATTTATCGTCAAATGATGTCAGGATCTGCACTTGATCCGCAGACAATTAAAAATGATGATGTATCAAACAAAGAATACGCAGCAGTTTCACAAAAATTATCTGATTTACCCGGTGTGAATACTACGACTGATTGGGATCGTACATATCCATATAAAAACACGTTAAGAGGTGTGTTTGGAGATGTTTCTACAACTGAAGAAGGGATTCCTAAAGAATTAACCGAAAAATATTTAGCTAAAGGTTACTCTCGTAATGATCGTGTCGGAAAATCTTACCTAGAATATCAATATGATGATATTTTAAGAGGCAAAAAGAAAGAAATGAAGTACACTACTGATAAGTCAGGGGATGTCATTAATTCTAAAGTGGTTAATCCTGGGTCACGTGGTGACGATTTAGTATTAAGTATCGATATTGATTTACAACGTAAAACTGAAAAGTATTTGGAGGAACAAATCCAAAAATTACGTAGTGAAGGTGCCAAAGATATGGACAATGCTCTAATGGTTGTTCAAAATCCTAATAATGGTGATATCTTAGCTATGGCAGGTAAGCAAATTGATAAAAATGGTGATTTGACAGATTATGATATAGGAACCTTTACATCACAATATGCTGTTGGTTCATCCGTTAAAGGTGGAACATTATTAGCAGGTTATCAGAATAATGCAATCAATGTTGGTGAAGAAATGGTCGATGAACCATTAAAATTTGCTGGCGGTCTATCTAAACATTCTTACTTCAACCAAGATGGTAAGGTAACGATTAATGATAAAGAAGCACTGATGCATTCATCTAACGTATACATGTTTAAAACAGCATTGAAGATGGCTGGTGCCCCTTATACACCTAATATGACACTACCTTCAGATATAACAACGGCAGGACAAAAATTACGTAAAGGTCTTAATCAGGTTGGACTAGGAGTTAAAACCGGAATTGATTTACCAAATGAGACAAGTGGTCAAACCGAACCTTTAACAAATAATCCTGGTAACTATCTTGATTTAGCAATTGGACAATATGATACGTACACACCATTACAGTTATCACAATACGTTTCTACAATTGGTAATAATGGCTATCGTATACAACCGCATATTGGTTTAGAAGTCAGAAAGGCAACAAACAAAGATTCATTAGGTCCAGTTAAATCTAAAATAAAAGGTACTGTGTTAAATAGAGTGAATAATAGCCAGAATGAACTTGACGAAGTAAAAGATGGTTTTTATATGGCATTTAACAAGCAAGAGGGTACTGGATATCAAAGTTTCAAAAATACTGACGTACCATCAGCTGGTAAAACAGGTACTGCTGAAGTATTCCAAGACGGCAAACCTAGAGTAAATTCAACATATATTGGATATGCACCAGCTAATAACCCTAAACTTGCATTTTCTATCGTCTATACAAATCAACCTGTACCAGAGCCTTGGTTAAACGGTGGTGATTTAGGTAGAGATGTTATAAACTATTACTTCAAGAATAAGGATAAAGATTAAATTTATTACGATAAAATATATCTTAGACACTGTTATAATCGTCTTTAATAAAAAATAATACTTTTCAATTTTATAACTAAATGGTATGATAAATAGGTCGTATTTTGAAAAGGTAAGGAGGAATTAGCATGCGCGTAAACGTAACACTTGCTTGCACAGAATGTGGAGAAAGAAACTACATTACTAAAAAAAATAAACGTACTAATCCTGAACGTATTGAAATGAAAAAACACTGTGCTCGTGATAACAAACATACATTGCACCGTGAAACAAAATAATAATTATTTTAGACCAGATTCTATCTTTAGAATCTGGTATTTTTTTGTAAAATATGAATTTTATTCTTTTTAATAATTCACTTTAATGACATTATAATTCATTAACGTTATAATATTAACAGTATGTATTATGGGAAGGTGTTCTAGTGAGTAAGAAAATATTACGCCATAGCAAATTAAGTACAATGAATGATTTCAAAACTAATGAAAACAAACCATCAATTGATAAAGAATTAGCCAAACGTTTATATGATACTGAGGAATATAAACAGGCCAAACGAGTTGGTATTGTTTTATCTATGGAACATGAAGTTGATACATATAATATAATTACAGATATGTTAAGAGATAATAAACACGTATTCGTACCCGAAACAGATTATATAAATAAAACAATGCATTTTAAGGCGCTATTAAATCTAGATAATATTGGTCTAGATGATAAAGGGATAAATCATGTCAAAGATGACACTGAAATTACTGATAATTTAGATTTACTTATCGTTCCGGGCGTAGTATTCAATCAGATGGGGTACCGAATTGGTTATGGCGGCGGTTATTTCGATAAATTTTTAAGTCGCAATAAGCAACAGACTATAAGTTTAATATATGATTTTCAACTGAGTAACTTTGAACCTGAAACCCATGACCAACCAGTTGAGAAATTAATAATTGCTACAACTAAATAACGGAGGCAAAAATGATTACTGAAAAGTATTTTTGGAAATGTATATATACTTGGGTGAAATATCTCGACTATCAAGTGATACATCAAAATACTGATGATAGCGAAATTTGGTTAGTCAATGAGAAAAAGTCATCAATTGTCGTTTTTAAATATGGTGCGAATTCTGCTCAAGAAGTACGATTCGATAAAAGTAGAATCCAAGATCATAAAGCAGATATTACTTCATTTTTAGGCTTTACACCAAATAAATATGAATTATATATTTTTACAGAAAAAACCTTTACCGATGAAAATCTAGATGAATATGAAGATACGAAATTTAGAGTTAAAATCATCAGAGATAGTAAAGAAATTGATAAATTATTGCCAAATATAGCAATAAAAACAGTTTTTAATAGACAGAATAAACAAACTAAAACATTTTATAAAAATAGAGCTTTAAATACCAATCCAATCGAAAAGCACATGGTTAAATTTTCACCTGTAACGTACACATTAATAGCGATTAATGTCATTATTTGGTTACTGATGTTTTTAATATTAAATCGATTTTCAGATTTTAAATTACTTGATGTTGGTGGATTAGTGCACTTTAATGTGGTACATGGTGAATGGTATAGGTTGATTACCTCGATATTTTTACATTTTAATTTTGAACATATATTAATGAACATGTTGAGCTTATTTATATTTGGGAAAATTGTTGAGTCAATCGTCGGTCATTGGCGCATGCTTGCTATTTATATCATATCAGGTTTGTTTGGTAACTTTGCTTCTTTATCCTTTAATACAGATACTGTGTCCGTAGGTGCCAGTGGTGCGATTTTCGGTTTAATTGGTGCAATTTTCGCATTTATGTATATTAGCCAACGATTCGATCGTAAGGTAATAGGACAACTTCTGATAGTCCTAGTTATTTTAATTGGCTTGTCACTATTTATGCATAACGTCAATATTGTTGCACATATTGGAGGTTTTGTTGGGGGCGTATTAATCACATTAATAGGTTATTATTTCAAGGAAAATAGAACCCGTTTCTGGATATTATTAATTATAATATTAATTTTATTTATAGCTGCACAAATCAGAATATTTACTATAAAAGAAGATAATATTTATAACACAATTATCAAAAATGAAATGAAAGATAATAATTATAAAGAGGCAAAAGAAATGGTTCAACAAACAATCGAAAAGAAATATGCCGACGATGAAACATATTATTTAAAAGGACTCATTATTGCAACAATTGATTCTAAAGCAGAGGGTGTGGCAACATGGGAAAGAGGATTGAGTTATTTCCCTAACTCAGGTATTTTAAATTATGAATTAGCCATTGCAAATAGATCACTCGACGATAATGAAAAAGCATTGAAATACATTAAAAAAGCGCTTAAAATTGACCCATCAAATGATGATTACGTCAACTTACATAAAGAATTGAGTGATCAAGATGATGAATCATAATTTATCAACTTTTTATGATGTACAACAGCTATTGAAAAAATTTGGCTTCATTATTTACTTTAAAGATAAAAATGATATGTATGAAATGATGGAGCAGGAAATTCACTCTCTATTTCAATATAAATTAATATCTAAGGATGAATATTTGAAGTCTAGATTAATTATAAATCAGAGAAGGAATGAATAAATAGATGAAGAAGATTATATTAGCAGCAGATATTGGTGGAACTACTTGTAAACTAGGTATTTTTGACGAAAATTTAGATCGTATTTCTAAATGGTCAATTGATACGGATACAACTGATACTACAGGATATTTATTGTTGAAAAACATTTATGATTCATTCGTAGATGCAGTTGCAAAAACTGAATACAATTTTTCAGATGTGTTAGGTGTAGGAATAGGCGTCCCAGGTCCTGTTAATTTTGAAACTGGAATTGTACATGGGGCAGTTAATCTCTATTGGCACGGTGATGTTAATGTGAGAGAAATTTTCCAACAATTTGTTGATTGTCCAGTGTATGTAGATAATGATGCAAATGTGGCTGCACTTGGTGAGAAACATAAAGGGGCTGGCCAGGGCGCCGACGATGTTGTGGCAATTACTTTAGGAACTGGATTAGGTGGAGGTATTATTTCAAATGGTGAAATCGTACATGGTCATAATGGTTCAGGTGCTGAAATTGGTCACTTTAGAGTAGATCATGATCAACGTTTCAAGTGTAATTGTGGCAAATCGGGTTGTATAGAAACTGTAGCATCTGCTACTGGTGTTGTTAATTTAGTTAACTTTTATTATCCTAAACTTACTTTCAAATCCTCAATCTTACAATTGATTAAAGACAATAAAGTTACAGCTAAAGCTGTGTTTGATGCTGCAAAAGCAGGTGACCAATTCTGTATATTCATTACTGAACGTGTTGCGAATTATATTGCTTATTTATGCAGTATTGTAAGTGTTACGAGTAATCCTAAATATATTGTTTTAGGTGGCGGTATGTCTACAGCCGGCTTGATATTGATTGAAAATATTAAGACTGAATATCATAATTTAACATTTTCTCCAGCTCAAGAAGGTACTGAAATTGTTCAAGCACAATTAGGAAATGATGCAGGCATCACAGGCGCTGCTGGATTGATTTATACTTATATTATTGAAAAGGAAGGTGTTAAATAATGGCTATTGTTGATGTTGTAGTAATTCCAGTAGGAACAGAAGGTCCAAGTGTAAGTAAATATATAGCTGAGATTCAATCTAAATTAAAAGAATATAAAGCAGCAGGTAAAATTGACTATCAATTAACACCAATGAATACTTTAATAGAGGGCGATTTAAAGGATTTATTAGAAGTTGTACAAGTCATCCATGAACTACCTTTTAACAAAGGCTTAGACCGAGTATGTACGAATATTAGAATTGATGACCGTCGTGATAAATCTAGAAAAATGGGTGACAAGGTAACCGCTGTTCAAAAGCATTTAAATGATGGAGGCAAATAAAATGAGAATTTCAAGTTTGACTTTAGGTCAAGTATCAACAAATTGTTATTTTATCGAAAGTGACCAACATACATTAATTGTTGATCCAGCTGGTGACAGTGATTTAATTTTTAAAAAACTTAATCAAATTAACAAACCTGTTAAAGCAATTTTATTAACACATGCACACTTTGATCATATAGCAGCATTAGACGATGTCCTTGCTAAATATGATGTTCCTGTATACATGCATAAGTCAGAATTTGATTTTCTAACAGATGTTAATAAAAATGGATCTGCAGCATTTAAACAATACGGTTTACCTTCAATAACAAGCAATGCACAACCCAAGTCACTTGAGGAAGGTGAATTCAATATTGATGAATTTAAATTTAATATATTGCATACACCTGGTCATTCTCCTGGTAGTTTGACATATGTTTTCGATGAGTTTGCAGTCGTAGGTGATACTTTATTTAATCAAGGTATTGGACGTACCGACTTATACAAAGGAGATTACGAAACACTCGTTGACTCTATTTTAGATAAGATTTTTGAATTAGATGATGACTTACCATTATTCCCAGGACATGGCGAATATACTACAGTTGCAGATGAACAATTAAACCCGTTTTTACACGGCTAAAAAATTAAATTAAATAAAGTAAAAAAGACACCTTCTACGTGTATATATGTAGGAGGTGTCTTTTTAATTGCAATTATTATTTAATAATATTTTAGGTAAAGCCCTAACAAGAAAAGCTTCAGATATTCATTTTATTCCTAGTGACAATGAGGTGATATTGAAGTTCAGAATTAATGACCAATTTATATTTATTGAAACGATACATCAGACGTTATATCAAAAGTTACTGACTTTCATGAAATATCAAGCTGGTCTTGATGTAGCAAACCATAATACAGCTCAAAGTGGTAGATATCTATATAAATTTAAACAATTATATTATTTGAGAATTTCTACGCTCCCACTATCTTTAGGAAATGAAAGTTGTGTTATTCGTATTATTCCACAATTTTTTAGTGAACCTAAACGATCAAGTGAATTATTAGATTTATATAGGTTAATGAACAAGAAACAAGGTCTAATATTATTAAGTGGTCCTACTGGATCAGGAAAAAGCACCTTGATGTACCAATTAGTAAAGTATGCTAAAGATAATCTAAATTTAAATATAATTACAATTGAAGATCCTGTCGAAACTTTAATTCAAGGTATAACACAAGTATCAATTAATGAAAAGGCAGGGATAAACTATGCCTCTTCATTTAAAGCTATTTTACGTTGTGATCCAGATATAATTCTAATTGGAGAAATACGAGATGAGACGATTGCTAAGTATGTACTTCAAGCTAGTCTTAGTGGTCATTTAGTGCTTACAACAATTCATGCTAGTAATTGTAAGGGTACATTATTAAGATTGCTAGAAATGGGGTGTAGTGCTCAAGAAATACAACAGTCTATATTAGCAATCATCAATCAACGACTTATTACAACAAATAAACAAGATAGGTTATTAATATATGAAACTTTGTCTACTGCAGATATTGAATATTTTTTCAATCATGAACAAAAGTTACCTGTAAATTTTGAAAGTCTCCATTATAAACTACAAATGATGTCCAAAGAAGGTGTGATTCGTGAAGAAATACTTGATCGCTATAGTTAACAAAGTTACGTGTAAATCAATGAATGATAAACAACGTATTGACTTTGTTAAGAGGTTAAACATTTTGTTAAGGCATGGTTTTACTCTGTCAGAATCACTAACATTCTTATTTGAGCAAGTTGAATTAAAATCAAGCACTTTAAAACAAGATTTATATGCTTCGGTAAAGAAAGGTTTTGGTTGTTCCGAAATCTTTGCAATTTTAAAATTTCCCAAGTCTATTATAATGCTTGTTTATTTTTCGGAAATTTTTGGAGATTTAACACTCTATTTAAATAATGTTGAAGATTTTCTATTACGAAATTATAAAATCAAACAAAATTTCTATAAGACGGTGCAATATCCATTAGTGCTTTTAAGTTTTTTTATTATCATGATTATGATTTTAAATTACACGATAATTCCAGAATTTAAATCATTATATTTAAATATGGGTGTCGAACTTTCTGTCTTACAAATCATACTTACTTCAATTATCTTTAATTTACCTTTAATTCTATTGTTAATTGTAATAATAATTTCTCTGATTGTAATATTGACTATTTGTTATTATCGATCGTGTTCAGTTGCAAAGAAAATACAACTTATAAGCAAACTACCAATCCTGAGAAAACTATTTATCAGGTATAAAACATATAGATTAGCTACAGAGTTTTCGTTGTTTTATAAAAATGGTATTTCTTTACAAAGTATTGTCGAAATTTATGCTAATCAAGAGAGTGATCCGTACCTTAATTACCTGTCAAATATCATTAATTTAGGTTTACAAAAGGGGTTAAATTTGAGTGATGTTTTAAAAGAGACCGGCTGCTTCGAACCTGGATTAATTAAGTTTATAAAAGCTGGGGAAAAGGAGGGGAAATTAGAAATAGAATTAAAACTATACAGTGAAATCATTATTTCGAAAATAGAAAAGCAATTACAAACAATTATTAAGTTTATCCAGCCAATAATATTTGTTATTCTAGCAGGATTGATTGTCATACTGTACTTGGTAATTATGTTACCTATGTTTGAACTAATACAAACTATAAAATAGTTTAGGAGGGCGATGACCAATGTATAAACAACCGAAATTTAACTATAAAGATGCTTTTACTTTAATTGAAATGCTTTTAGTTTTATTAATCATAAGTTTATTACTTATATTAATCATTCCAAATATATCAAAACAATCTAAATCCATACAGGAAACAGGATGCGAAGCGCAATTAAAAATGGTAGACAGTCAAATTGAAGCTTTCGCATTAAAATATAATAAAAATCCAGACTCTATTGACGATTTAATTCAAAAAGGATATTTAAAAGAAAATCAAAAATATTGTAAATCTGGCGCAACAATTACTATAAATAATGGTGAAGCTATTGCCAACTAGCAGAGCTTTCACATTGTTAGAAATGCTACTTGTACTAAGTATTATAACTACTTTAATTATGATTCAATTTAAATTTATACCAATGGAACGATTAGATAGCATTAATGACGAAAACAAAATAAAAAATTTTATTATGAACTTAAATTATATTAAATCCATAGCAATAAAAGATAATCAACCCATAACTCTTCTTATAACACCAAACTCAACAGATATTGTTATTTTAGAACAATATCATGAGACACGAAAACTTCAATTACCTCAAAATGGCTATATATATTATAGAACCAACCTCAAAACAATTACTTTTGAAAAAAACGGAAACACCAATAAGTTTGGAAGTATATTTATCAATTTAAATGAAACGGTTTATAGAATAATATTTCATTTAGAAAAGGGTAGAATTCGTTATGAAAAAGTATAATCTTCATTCATCACTCTTAATTGATGCACTTCTTTCATTATCAATAATCACTAGCTTATGTTTGTTTTATTTCCCGATGTTAAATCATATGCTACATCAACTAAATCACCAACAAAATCGAATCGAAATGAAGCGCATCCTTATGTCAACTTTAGTAAAGAATCCCAAAACTAATGGAAACAGTACATTTAATATTTATCGATATCAAATCACAGGACTAAATGGTAAATATTGCATTATTGACAAGGAGAGTCATGATGAAATCTGTATATCTCAAAAAAATAAATAGTTTTACATATCTTGAGTTACTCTTTGTATTACTTGTTATTAGTATCATATGTGCACTGATACCTATTTTAATTAAATCCGTTTCAACATTTAATAAAATTGCTGATTTTGATGATGCGGAATTAATTTATCTAGCGAAGGATCTTACAGATGATCAAGTCGTACATAATGCAAAATATGTTTCAATAAATGATATAGGAAATACTTTGACTTTAAAGCAAGGAAATCAGATTATTACGTATCGTTTTAGAAATAACAAATTAATTAAGACCGTTAACCATTCAGGTAATATAACGATGATAAACAATATTCGCAGTGTATATTTTCAAAAAGTTAACAACGATTTTATCAAGTTAAAACTTAAACTTTATATTAAGGGGGAATTGATTGAAAGACAAATTTATTTTTAGATTAAATGGTTATTTGTATCCTTTTGTAATGTGGATTTTTGTGCTATATTTAACTCTAATTAGCGCGTATTCAGCGCGGTTTATCATTCAGCTGAAAATGTTAAATAATATAGAAAGCTATTATGATAGACAATTAAATAGTTTTGACAAAAAGGGCGATACAATTGAAAACAAATAAAAAAGCACCACTTATCTTTATTGGCTTTATGGGTACAGGTAAAACTACATTAGGGGAGTATATCGCTTCAAACGATGGCTTGAATTATATTGACTTAGATGAGTATATTGTAAGCCAAGAGCAACGTTCTATCCCAGAAATTTTTGATAAAATAGGAGAAACGGGTTTTAGGAATTTGGAGTTTCTTTATTTACAACAATGTATAGAACAATATGATGTAATTTCAACTGGTGGCGGTATAGTCGAAGGACCTGATGCATTTAATTTATTGAAATCAAGACATAATGTAATTTGGCTAGATTGCGACTTAAATATTGTTTATGAAAGAATCAAAAATGATAGTAATCGGCCTAATGCAAATAATAAAAGTTTTTTTGAATTAAAAAGCTTGTATTCCTCAAGGGTTTCAAGATATAATGAAATCGCATTCACCAAATTGAATAGTAATCAGCCACTTCCAGAGTTATATCATATAATTCAAGAAATGGTTTTATGCGAATGATCAGTATTAGAGAGAATGAATTGTGAAAAATACAATTCATCGCCGAAGGTGCAAGTTTAACGAAACTCTCAGGCAAAAGGATAATATTGTGACGCATTCCTGGAGTGTTTTAACAGGGTAGACTTAATGTCTATCCTGTTTTTTTAATATAAAATTAGGGGGTTTCTTCATGTCAAACGAATTAAAGCAGACACCGTTATATCAGACTTTTGTAGATAGTGGTGCAAAAATTGTAGAATTTGGCGGATGGGCTATGCCTGTACAATTCTCAAGTATCAAAGAAGAACATAATGCAGTAAGGCATTCAGTAGGTTTATTTGATGTAAGTCACATGGGAGAAATTTTAATAAAAGGTTCCGATTCAAAGCAATTTGTACAATACCTACTTTCTAATGATATGGATACGTTAACTTCATCTAAAGCTTTGTACACAGCGTTGTGCAATGAAAATGGTGGAATTATTGATGATCTTATTATTTATCAACTTGCAGATCAAACTTATTTATTAGTCGTAAATGCAGGTAATACTGATAAAGATTTTGACTGGATTAATGCTCAAGCAACAGAATTTGATGTTGCTGTAGAAAATGTTTCAAGTGAGTATAGTCAGTTGGCTGTTCAAGGGCCTAAAGCACGTGAAATAGTTCAAGCAAACACAAATGTTGACATTTCTGAGATGAAGCCATTTGAATTTAAACAAAATGTAGAATTTTTCGAAAAATCAGTCATTCTTTCTCAATCAGGATATACAGGTGAAGATGGTTTCGAAATATATTGTAAAGCAGAAGATGCCAAATATTTATGGGATAAACTTATCGGTTTAGATGTTGTTCCATGTGGTTTAGGCGCTCGTGATACATTAAGACTGGAAGCTGGATTACCGTTACATGGACAGGATTTAAGTGAGACCATTACACCTTATGAAGCTGGAATCGCATTTGCTGCAAAACCGTTAATAGAGGCTGACTTTATTGGTAAATCAGTATTGAAAGATCAAAAAGAAAATGGTTCTGAACGACGTGCAATTGGTTTGGAAATGATTGATAAAGGAATTCCAAGAACAGGTTATGTCATTTTTGATTTAGACGATAATGAAATTGGGGAAGTCACTTCTGGAACGCAATCACCTTCATCAGGTAAGTCTATAGGCTTAGGCTTAATTAAAAGAGAGCAATTTGAAATGGGTAAAGAAATACAAATTCAAGTACGAAAACGCAAAGTGAAAGCTAAAATTGTGAAAAAGAATCATATAACAAAATAATAAAGAGGTGCTAACGTGAGTCATCGATATATTCCTTTAACTGAACAAGACAAAAATGAAATGCTAAAAACGATTGGAGCAAGCTCAATTAAAGAATTATTTGGAGATGTTCCAGAAGATATTTTATTAAATAGAGAATTAGATATTGCTGACGGTGAAGATGAAACGATACTGTCAAAGCGTTTGAATCGAATTGCTAAGAAAAATATCACCAAAGAAACACATACATCATTCCTTGGCGCAGGTGTATACGATCATTATGCACCATCTGTAGTTGATGCGATGATATCAAGATCAGAATTTTATACTGCGTATACGCCTTATCAACCAGAAATTTCTCAAGGTGAATTACAAGCTATTTTTGAATTTCAAACACTTATCTGTGAATTGACAGATATGGATATTGCTAATTCATCTATGTATGATGGAATAACAAGTTTTGCTGAAGCATGCATTCTTGCTTTCAACCAAACAAAAAAGAATAAAATTGTTGTATCTAAAGGGATGCATTATCAAGCGTTACAAGTGTTAAAAACTTATGTAAAAACGCGTGAATCATTCGAAATAATAGAAGTTGATTTAGATGGTACGATTACCGACTTAACTAAATTAGAACAAGCAATTGATGATGATACAGCTGCCGTTGCAGTACAATATCCTAATTTTTATGGTTCAATCGAGGATTTAGAGCAAATTAAATCATTTATTAGTGATAAAAAAGCTTTATTTATAGTATATGCGAATCCATTAGCATTAGGATTACTGACACCTCCAGGTACATTCGGTGCCGATATCGTAGTAGGTGATACACAGCCATTCGGAATCCCTGCACAATTTGGTGGACCTCATTGTGGTTTCTTTGCTACAACTAAAAAGTTAATGCGTAAAGTTCCTGGAAGATTAGTAGGTCAAACCGAAGATGCCAATGGTAATCGCGGTTTTGTGTTAACGTTACAAGCACGAGAGCAACATATTCGACGTGATAAAGCGACTTCAAATATTTGTTCAAACCAAGCGCTTAATGCGTTAGCATCATCTATAAGCATGTCAGCATTAGGAAAGCAAGGTATATATGATATAGCAGTGCAAAATTTTGAAAATGCCAACTATGCCAAAGAACAATTTAAACAAGCTGGTTTTGAAGTCTCTGAAGACACTTCATTTAATGAATTTACTGTGACGTTTGATAAACCAGTTAAAGATATTAATGATGCATTAGTTCAAGAAGGTATTATTGGTGGGTTTGATATGAGCGAAGTATCAAAAACATTAAGCAATGTAATGTTAGTTGCAGTTACAGAGCTTAGAACTAAAGCAGAAATCGATTTATTTGTTGAGAAAGCAGGTGAGATAAATGGTAGTAAGTAAATCTAGTCCATTAATTTTTGAACGTTCTAAAAAGGGACGTTATGCGTATTCATTACCTAAAAAAGAAATAAATACGGATGCAGTCAATCAATTATTAGATGATAAATTCATTCGTAAGAATAAAGCCGAATTACCTGAAGTTTCTGAGCTTGATTTGGTAAGACATTATACAGAGCTTTCTAATAAAAACTTTGGTGTAGATTCAGGTTTCTATCCACTAGGATCATGTACAATGAAATATAATCCTAAAATTAATGAAAAGATTGCTAGAATTCCTGGTTTCGCTGAATCTCATCCATTACAAGATGAGTCACAAATTCAAGGTTCTTTGGAAATAATTCATAGTTTACAAGAAGAGCTTAAAGAAATTACTGGAATGGATGAAGTTACTTTACAACCTGCTGCAGGCGCACATGGCGAGTGGACAGCATTGATGATATTTAAAGCATATCATCAAAAAAATGGAGAATCTCATCGTGATGAAGTAATTGTTCCTGATTCTGCACATGGTACAAATCCTGCATCTGCTGCATTCGCAGGTTTTAAATCGGTAACGGTTAAATCAAATGAACGTGGCGAAGTTGATATTGAGGACTTGAAGCGAGTTGTAAATGAAAATACTGCAGCGATTATGCTGACTAACCCTAACACGTTAGGTATATTTGAAAAAAATATTATGGAAATTAGAAATATTGTACACGAAGCAGGCGGCTTATTATATTATGATGGTGCAAATTTAAATGCCATAATGGATAAAGTACGCCCAGGTGATATGGGCTTTGATGCAGTACACTTAAATTTACACAAAACCTTTACTGGTCCACACGGTGGTGGCGGTCCAGGATCTGGCCCTGTTGGTGTAAAAAAAGAATTGGCAAACTTTTTACCAAAGCCTATGGTGGTTAAGGAAAATGGCGTATATAAATATGATAATGATATTGAACATTCAATTGGTAGAGTAAAACCATTTTACGGAAACTTTGGTATTTATTTACGTGCTTATACGTATATTCGATCTATGGGTAATAAAGGCTTAGAAGAGGTATCAGAAGCAGCAGTATTAAATGCCAACTATATTAAAGCTAGATTAAAAGAGCATTTTGAAATTCCATATCCACAATATTGTAAACATGAATTTGTGTTAAGTGGTTCAAAACAAAAAGAATTTGGTGTACGTACCTTAGATATGGCTAAAAGACTGTTAGACTTTGGTGTGCATCCTCCTACTATTTATTTCCCACTTAACGTAGATGAAGGTATGATGATTGAACCTACTGAAACAGAATCTAAAGAAACGTTAGATTATTTCTGTGATACGATGATTAAAATTGCTACAGAAGCAAAAGAAGATCCAGACAAAGTATTAGAAGCACCACATACAACAATTATAGATCGATTAGATGAAACAAAGGCAGCACGACAACCAATTTTAAAGTTCGAAGGATTACGAGCTGAGAAAGAATAAATACAGCCTAATTAAATATTAAGTCAAAGATTTATTATTAAATATGAGGACTAATTCATCACAGTGACTTGTTCTCATCAAGTATACATTTAGCCGATGTCAACTTGATGGTACATAGTTTAGCTGATGGATTAGTCTTTTTTGGTTGTCCTGTGTAAAATTAGATAAATTATGTTTTTTAGTTAATCTTATATTTTTATAGCGCGCCGTCTATTTGCAATGTCTGGCAACACAAGTATATAAACATATGGGTAAAATAAAAGTTTTGAAAAATTTTACAGTGATAAAAATGTATAAATAAAAAACTGTCGACAAAATCAATGATTTCGTCGACAGTTTATAAAGCAACACTGTTATTTGTTAGCTATTTGATTATTTCTTAGATTTGATTTTTCCAGTCCATTTTTTGTAACCGCCTTTTAGCATGTAAATGTCTTTATAACCATTTTTCTTTAATGTTCTAGCGGCACGGTAACTCGAAATACCATTTGCATCACAAAGATAAATTGGTTGATCTACTCTTAAACCTTGATATCTCTGTTTAAACATAGTAATTGGTATGTTTCTCGCTCCGTTGATATGGCCATAATCATAATCTACTTTTTCCCTTACATCAATAACTTGAGCTTTGCGTAAACCTTTATGGAATTCATTTTGGTTTAATTCTGTGACTGCTCTTTTATTAAGAAGATAATTAATTAGCATATATGCTATTATAATAATTAAAACTGCTAACGCTATAAACCAAAAACTACTCATCTTGCATCCTCCCTAATTAACCGATATTATATATTATAAGACTGTTAGCACAATTTATCAAAATATTTTTACTAAGTTTTAGAAGGTGTTGCAAACATACTTATAAAATCATTGAAAACGATACCATACATGTATAATAATAACAATTTTTGATAGGAGTTTTTTAGAGTGACTGAAACATGGAATTTTATCAATACGGGAAGTAATGATCCATTTTATAATATGGCTTTAGATGAGGCGTTACTTAATTTTGTTTCAAGAGGAGAAATTGATCCAGTAATTCGTTTTTATACTTGGAATCCTGCAACGTTATCGGTGGGTTATTTTCAACGATTAACTAAAGAAATAGACATAGACAAAGTAAAAGAAAAAGGTTACGGCATGGTTCGCCGTCAAACTGGTGGTAGAGGTGTATTACATGATAAAGAGTTAACTTATAGTGTAATAGTTCCTGAATCGCATCCTGAAATGCCTTCAACAATAACTGAAGCTTACCGAGTTATTTCTGAAGGTTTATTACAAGGGTATAAAGAATTAGGTTTAGATGCTTATTTTGCTATCCCTCGTTCAAAAGAAGAGCGAGATAAATTAAAGCAACCTAGAAGTGCAGTTTGCTTTGATGCACCGAGTTGGTATGAACTTGTAGTAGAAGGGCGGAAAATTGCTGGAAGCGCACAAGTTAGACAAAAAGGGGTTATCCTCCAACACGGTTCATTGCTTCAAGATGTTGATGTGGATGACTTGTTTGATATGTTTATATTTAAAAACGAACGTTTAAAAGAAAAAATGAAGAAAGCTTTTCTAGATAAAGCTGTTGCTCTAAATGATATTTCTGATAAGAAAATCACTATCGCAGAAATGGAAGTAGCCTTTGAAAAAGGATTTAAAAAAGGTTTAAATGTTGATTTCAAACCTTTAACACTAACTGAAGCTCAACAAGCAGAAGTGAATGAATTAATAGAAAAATATAAATCAGACGATTGGAATTATCGAAAATAATAAAAGTAGTTAATACAAACTGCTTATGAAAATAGGGCTAATCTACTTTTGTAGATTAGCCCTATTTCTATTTGTAGAATTTAATTCGTTTAGAACAACAATTAATGATTATCCTATTTCGCAATAAGTATTGTCTATTGTTATATTCAATATAGTTATGTTTCGTATACATACAAATAAATCGTTTACTTAGAATTTGCCATTGTTATAAAAATAAGGTGCCTCGTATAAAATAATTGTAACATCACCTTACACGGGGCACCTTTTAATTGATGTTACATGATATTATCAAATAAACCTTCAATTTTAATATACTATATTTCTAATTTAGGAATTAACTCGATTATTTCTTTCTATTATGCTTTTTATATTTTCTTTGCGCTCGTTTATATTTCCTTTGATCCTCTGTTAAGAAAAAGAAATAATAGATAAGATATGCTATTCCAGCAAAAATTGCAATGCTAACCAACATTTTAACAAAGCTAAATATAAATGCGTCTAAATTTAGTACTAAACCAATGATTGCAATTGCAATTACTATATAAAATAATGCTTGTTTCAAATTGAACACTCCCAATAAATTCACTGCTTAACTACTTGTAATAGAAACAGAAGAAAGTAAATTTTGGCCTTTTGCAATTTTCTTCTTGTCTTTAGTAGTATAACCTTCTCTAATTTCTGTCATTGCCTTACTTAAATCTTTATTTAAACGTTTAATATCTTTGTCTTTTGATTTATCTGAATCGCTCATGCTTTCCTTATCAATCTGTGTCGTATAATCACTATACGCACTATCAATTTGGTTATTTATATCCGTTAATTTAGATTCAATGTCCTTATTGCCTTTATTCTTTGTAACATCATCGTCAATTTGATTGTAATCATCGATACGTTTGGCAACATTTTTATAATATGTAGATGAGGCCTTTAAATTTGTTGCTTTTTTCTTATTTTCTTTAGCTTGTTTCATATTTTTCTTGTCTTTATTTAATGAAGCAATTTTTTGATTTTCTTTACTTATATTTTGCTTTAGCTCTTGAATATTGCTCTTCAATTTATGGTTATCATCTCTTAGTTTGGTTGTTTTTTCTTCTAACGGTCCTAAGTTTTGACTGCCACAACCAGCCAATAAACATGTTGCACTTATGATTGCCACAATTTTTTTCTTCATTCGTCTACTCCTAATTTAAAAACTATAAATTTGTATATTAATTATGCTATCATTTTAATGTATATAACGAAAATGTACAAATCAATTGATGAGGGGGATTTTAAATGTCAAGATTAACAAAACTTAATCAGTCACTTAAAGAAAAGCATTTAGAAGCCGTAGTGATACTATCAGATTACAATAGACGCTATTTATCAGGCTTTACAGGGACAAGTGGTGCATTAATCATAACTGAATCCAAACAATTACTAATAACAGATTTTAGATATATTGAACAAGCTACTTCACAAGCACCTGATTTCACAATCATTAAGCAACAAGGTGCATTAATTGACGAAGTGAAGCAACAATTAGAACAATTAAATGTTCAAAACGTTGGATTCGAAGGGAATTTAGTAAGTTATGATACATATTTACAACTAAGTAAATCATATATCAGCTTAATAAGTATTTCAGGATTAGTTGAGCAAATTCGTGAAGTTAAAGACGAATCAGAAATTGCTATTATTCAAAAAGCTGCTGAAATAGTAGACCAGACATATGAATATGTTCTGGGAATAGCAAAAGCAGGTATGACAGAGCAAGAACTTAAAGCTAAGTTAGAAAGTAAAATGTTATCATTGGGAGCAGAAGGTCCTTCCTTCGATACAATCGTAGCTTCTGGTTATAGAGGCGCATTACCTCATGGTGTAGCAAGTGAAAAAGTCATTGAACAAGGAGATTTAATCACTTTAGATTTTGGTGCATATTATCAAGGGTATGCTTCTGATATTACTCGTACATTTGCGATTGGTGAACCTGATCCAAAATTAAAGGAAATATATCAAATCGTGCTAGACGCTAACTTAAAAGCAGTAGCAGCAGCGAAACCTGGAATGAGTGGTAAAGCACTTGATGCGATTGCACGTGACTATATTACTGAACACGGTTATGGTGATGCCTTTGGTCATTCATTAGGTCATGGTATTGGTTTAGATGTTCATGAAGGCCCTAATTTATCAAGAAAATCTGAAAATGAATTAGTACCTAATAACTGTGTTACAATAGAGCCAGGTATTTATATCGATGGATTAGGTGGCGTACGTATTGAAGATGACATTTTAATTACAGAAAATGGCTGTGAATACTTTACTAAATCCACAAAAAACCTTATTATTTTATAGAAGACCTTATAATTTAGGAGGAAACTGAATGATTTCGGTGAATGATTTTAAAACAGGCTTAACAATTTCAGTAGATAATGGTATTTGGAAAGTTATTGACTTCCAACATGTAAAACCAGGAAAAGGATCAGCATTCGTACGTTCTAAATTAAGAAATTTAAGAACTGGCGCAATTCAAGAGAAAACATTCAGAGCTGGTGAAAAAGTTGAACAAGCTATGATTGAAAACCGCCGCATGCAATACTTGTATGCTGATGGAGATTCACATGTATTTATGGATAACCAAACATTTGATCAAACTGAATTATCAGCAGATTACTTAGAATATGAATTAAAATTCTTAAAAGCTAACATGGAAGTTCAAATTCAAAGTTATGAAGGCGAAACAATTGGTGTTGAATTACCAAAAACTGTTGAGCTGTTAGTAACAGAAACTGAACCAGGTATTAAAGGTGATACTGCAACAGGTGCTACTAAATCTGCTACTGTTGAAACAGGTTATACTTTAAACGTTCCTTTATTCGTTAATGAAGGAGATACACTTGTGATTAATACAGGTGATGGTAGTTATATCTCAAGAGCGTAATACGCCTTGCTAAATAGTTACACATTTGATTTCATAACGAATGTATTCAAACCTTTCCAATACATAATGTTTTGGAAAGGTTTTTGATGTTTAGATTAAATTAAAATCATCACTTCTATTCTTTTAAATTAGCTAGGCTATAATTTTATTTTTTAACCATCATACATAATTAACGTTAACGCTTACTTAATATAAACCCATAATGTTATAAATAGTGCGCTATGAATAATATTCTGTTTATTATAGAAAGTATGTATATGCTTGAATTGAAGAAATCACTAAAGTAAAATAAAATAGGTAAATGATAACAATCTAAAGGAGTCAGTATTTATGAATTTTAAAGAAATAAAAGAATTGATTGAAATACTTGATCAATCAAGTTTGACTGAAATTAATATCGAAGACAAAGGTAATGTCGTAAATTTAAAAAAAGAAAAAGAAACTGAAATTATAACTCCTCAAATAGGTCAACAACCTGTACAACAAGTGGCACCTCAACAAAGTGTGGCTGCTGCACCGACAGCAAATACTAATACTGAAGATGCAAGTGCAACATCATCAGATGACAATTTAAAAACAATTAATGCACCAATGGTTGGTACATTCTATAAATCTCCTTCACCAGAAGAAAGTGCATATGTCCAAGTGGGTGATTCAGTTTCAAATGAAACTACTGTATGCATATTAGAAGCTATGAAATTATTCAATGAAATTCAAGCGGAAGTTTCTGGAGAAATTGCTGAAATACTAGTCGAAGACGGTCAAATGGTAGAGTATGGCCAACCGTTATTTAAGGTGAAATAATGAATAAGATTTTAATAGCAAATAGAGGAGAAATTGCAGTAAGAATCATTCGTGCTTGTCATGACTTAGGATTACAAACTGTGGCTATTTATTCTGAAGGAGATAAAGACGCATTACATACTCAAATTGCTGATGAAGCATATTGCGTTGGGCCAACACAATCTAAAGATTCTTATTTAAATATTCCTAACATACTATCAATTGCAACATCTACAGGTTGTGATGCAATACATCCTGGTTATGGCTTTTTAGCTGAAAATGGTGACTTTGCTGAATTATGTGAAGCTTGTCAATTGAAATTTATTGGACCAAGCTATGAGTCTATTCAAAAAATGGGTATAAAAGACGTGGCGAAAGAAGAAATGAAACGTGCTGATGTACCGGTTGTTCCTGGTAGTGAAGGTTTAGTAGAAAATATTAAAGACGCTAAATCAATTGCAAACAAAATTGGATATCCTGTAATCATTAAAGCGACTGCCGGTGGTGGCGGTAAAGGCATTCGAGTTGCTCGTGATGAAAAAGAGTTAGAAACTGGCTTCAAAATGACTCAACAAGAGGCAGAGACTGCATTTGGTAACGGCGGACTATATTTAGAAAAATTCATTGAAAACTTTAGACATATTGAGATTCAAGTCGTAGGTGATAGCTTTGGTAATGTCGTTCATCTTGGTGAAAGAGACTGTACAATCCAACGTAGAATGCAAAAATTAGTAGAAGAAGCACCATCTCCAATCTTATCCGATGAACAGAGAAAAGAAATGGGTAACGCAGCTGTAAGAGCTGCTAAGGCAGTTAAATATGAAAATGCCGGTACAATAGAATTTATCTATGATTTAAATACAAATGATTTCTATTTTATGGAAATGAACACACGTATTCAAGTTGAACACCCTGTTACTGAGATGGTTACAGGTGTAGATTTAGTTAAACTCCAACTTAAAATAGCGATGGGCGAACCATTACCGTTTAAACAAAAAGATATTAAGATTAATGGGCACGCTATAGAATTTAGAATCAATGCAGAAAACCCTTATAAAAACTTTATGCCATCACCAGGGAAAATCACTCAATATTTAGCACCAGGTGGATTCGGAGTAAGAATTGAATCTGCATGTTATACTAATTATACAATTCCTCCATATTATGATTCGATGGTCGCTAAGCTTATTGTGCACGAACCCACTAGAGATGAAGCAATTATGGCAGGTTTACGTTCATTAGGAGAATTCCTAGTATTAGGGATAGATACAACAATTCCATTCCATATACGCCTATTAAATAATGATATCTTTAGAAGTGGAGAATTTAATACTAAGTTTTTAGAAACTTATAATATTATGGATGAAGAAATTGAATAATTAGGAGGTATGTGACATGGTAAAGGTAACAGAAACATCACATTCCAACTTGGGTAGAATAGAAATTGCGCCAGAAGTATTAACTGTTATAGCAAGTATCGCTACATCCGAAGTGAAAGGGATTCGTGGACACTTTAAAGAATTGAAACAAACTAATATTGAACAAGTGAGTAAAAAGCAACTGCATAAAGGGATAAAAGTAGATGCTAGAGAAGACGGTATATTTATTGATGTATACTGTGCCTTAAGTTATGGCGTGAATATTTCAGAAACCGCTCGCCATATCCAACAAGCGATCTTCAACTCATTAACAACGATGACAACGATTGAACCAAGTCAAATCAATGTTCATATTACAAATATCGAACCCGAAAATTAAAATTTAATAAAACAAGAGCACAGTTAATCTCAATAGTTAAATTAGCGGAATGTATGATGTTCAAATTAGTATACATACTTTCTGCTAATTTATATTAAGAAAATGATGCTTGAAGGAGTTTAAAATGAGTCGAAAAGAATCAAGAACACAAGCCTTTCAAACTCTATTTCAACTTGAAATGATGAATACTGATTTATCTATTGATGAGGCAATCAGTTTTATCAAAGATGATAATCCCGATTTAGAATTTGAATTTATAAATTGGTTAGTTTCAGGTGTGAAAGATCACGAAAGTGTATTGGACCAACAGATACAACCGCATTTAAAAGATTGGAAATTAGAAAGATTACTTAAAACAGACAGAATTATTTTAAGAATGGCTACATTTGAACTATCTAACAGTTCAACACCAAAGAAAGTTATCATCAATGAAGCGGTCGAACTAGCGAAACAATTTAGTGATGATGAACATTATAAATTTATTAATGGTGTATTGAGCAATATTGAATAAAATGAGTGATATAAATGGCTGAATATTTAAGTATTACTGCGTTGACTAAGTATATCAAGTATAAATTTGATCAAGATCCTCACCTACAATCTGTGTTAATTAAAGGAGAGTTATCAAACTTTAAAAAACATAGTAGTGGGCACCTTTACTTTAATGTTAAAGATAACAATAGTTTAATTAATGCAATGATGTTTAAAGGGAATGCATCAAAGCTCGATTTTGAACCGAAAGAGGGCGACGAAGTATTAATAGAAGCTAGGGTTTCCGTTTTTGAAAAGCGAGGAAATTATCAAATTTATGTCAATAAAATGCAATTAGATGGTGTAGGTAACCTATATCAAAAATTAGAACAATTAAAGAAAAAACTTACTAAAGAAGGCTTTTTTAATCAAGAATATAAAAAGCCCATTCCAAAATATCCTAAGAAAATCGCAGTTCTGACTGCTGGTACAGGCGCTGCAATCAGAGATATTCACAGTACGATCAATAGTCGCTACCCGTTAGTTGAACAGATACAATTAAATACATTAGTTCAAGGTGCACAAGCAGAAAAGGACATCATAGATAAAATTCAACAAGCGGACCAATTGGGTGTGGATACGATTATCATTGGCCGTGGTGGAGGATCTATCGAAGACTTATGGAATTTTAATGAAGAAACGGTAGTTAAAGCAATTTTTGATTGTCAGACACCAATTATTTCAGCTGTTGGTCATGAAACTGATTTTACACTGAGTGATTTTGTAGCGGATGTTAGAGCTGCTACACCTACACAAGCGGCAGTGATTGCTACACCTGATCAATTTGAATTACGTCAGTACTTAACACAAACAAAGCTTTCACTCACACGATATATTAAACAACATATTCAACAACAGCAAAAATATTTGGATCATGTTTCATCTTATTATAAATTTAAAACACCAACATTATTGTATGATCAACAAATCCAAAAACGTGATGAGCTTGAAAGACAATTGAATTTAATTATTGATTTAAAACTAAAGCGTGAATCTCAATCACTACAGTTATTAGCTAATCGACTTAATTTAAAAAATTTCAAACAACATATTACAAGTGAGCAACAAAAGCTGAGTCAACAACATGATAAATTAAATAAACAAATTAATGCGCTACTTACGACATTCAAGAATGATTTAGGTAGAAAGTTAGAAAGCTTAAACAATTTAAGTCCGACAAATACGATGTTACGCGGTTATACAATTGTTAATAAAGATGATAGTGTTATCACAAGCACACAAGATTTATCTGCTGGTGATAATATTGAATTAACTATGAAAGATGGCGTAGTGGACGCACAAGTTAAGAAAGTTAGGTGTAAAGATGAGTAATGAAAATAATCAAAGTTTTGAAGATATGATGACTGAATTAGAAGGCATCGTACAAAAGCTTGATAATGAAAATGTTTCTTTGGAAGATTCTTTAAGTTTATATCAAAGAGGTATGACATTATCTGCTAAATGTGATGAAACATTGAAAGATGCTGAACAAAAAGTAAATGCTTTAATGTCTAACGAAAAGGATGTCGCTGAAAATGAATCCAAAGATGAATAATTTACAACTTGAAATCAATCAATTACTCTCAGAATCAATTCCAAATTCTACTCTTAACACTAACTTGGAAGAAAGTATGCTATATTCATTAAATGCTGGTGGCAAACGCATAAGACCGGTAGTGTTGTTATTAACTTTAGAAATGCTTAGTGGCGATTACGAGAAGGGTATATCATCAGCAATTGGTCTGGAAATGATTCATACATATTCTTTAATCCACGATGATCTTCCACCAATGGATAATGATGATTATCGTAGAGGAAAGCCTACAAATCATAAAGTATATGGTGAGTGGAAAGCAATATTATCTGGTGATGCGCTGTTAACCAAGGCTTTCGAGCTTATTTCAAATGATCAAACATTAACAGACTTATCAAAGATTAAATTAATTCAACGTCTTTCTAATGCTAGTGGTCATCTTGGAATGGTTGGTGGTCAAACTTTGGATATGCAAAGCGAAGGTACACCAGTTGATTTAGAAACCTTGGAACAGATTCATAATGCTAAAACGGGTGCATTACTTAAATTTGCAGTCATGGCAGCAGTCGATATCGCGAATCCAAGTTCGGATGTAGCTAATAATTTAGAACTTTATAGTGAACACTTAGGTTTAATGTTCCAAATTAAAGATGATTTGCTCGATATTTATGGTGATGAAACTAAATTAGGTAAAAAAGTAGGCAGTGATCTTGCTAACGATAAGAGTACATATGTATCATTGTTAGGTAAAGAGGGTGCCGAAGAAAAATTAGCGTATCATACGCAAGCTGCTTATGATTGTTTAGCAAATTTACCCGATAATTATGATACAACACAACTAGATGCCATAATAAAATTATTTAACGACAGAGAATCATAATTATAAGCAATCACTCAAATTTACAATTGAAACAGTCTCGCTTTGTGAATACATTAGATTTATTAGGACATACAAAAATATTATCTTCCGTTATTATTTTTGTATGTTATACCTGGAACAAATTTAAAAATGGTATTGTCTAAATACCAACAAGTCATTAACTATCAATTGAATTCGGTAAGAGCGGGAACATATATTTATAAAGTATAAACGTCAACTTCTATTTTCTCATAATTGAAGTTGACGTTTTCTTTATTTCATTGACGCATATATTCTGATTTTGCATAAATAACTTATAAACAATTTTATAATTATTCATTACGAAAGTTTATTTCATTCTATCCAATTACAATTAAATCAATCAAATTCATTTAATCACAATGATTATCTCGTTCGAATTTAGCGTGGTTATGGTGTTTAATTGGGTAAAATTACTAAATAACTTTAGTAGTCGTATTTCTATGCATGTGTTAAACTTGTTGTATAAATATTCGTTTACAGAGGTGTAAGTTATGGCTAAAAAATCAGTAAGACATATTAAAATACGTGAAATCATATCTAATGAAAAAATAGAAACTCAAGATGAATTAGTAAGACGCTTGAATGAATACGAACTCAACGTTACTCAAGCGACAGTATCTAGAGATATCAAAGAACTTCAACTTATTAAAGTCCCCACGCCAACAGGTCAATATGTTTATAGTTTGCCAAATGACAGAAAATACCACCCGTTAGAAAAGCTTGGCAGATATTTAATGGATTCATTTGTGAATATTGACGGAACAGGTAATTTATTAGTGTTAAAAACATTACCGGGTAACGCCCAATCAATTGGTGCCATATTAGATCAAATTGACTGGGATGAAGTGTTAGGTACAATTTGTGGTGACGATACATGTTTAATTATATGTAGAGATGAAGAAGCTGGTGAAACAATCAAGACACGTATCTTTAATTTACTATAATTTTAAGGAAGTGAGTAAACATGCTACAAACTTTATCAATAAAACAATTTGCAATTATTGATGAATTAGAGGTTCATTTTGGTGATGGGCTAACTGTTCTCAGTGGAGAAACAGGTTCAGGTAAATCAATTATAATTGATGCAATTGGACAACTTATTGGTATGCGTGCTTCTTCAGATTATGTAAGACATGGTGAAAAGAAAGCCATTATTGAAGGTATCTTTGACATAGACGATAGTAAAGAAGCATTGACTCTATTAAGTGAGTTGTCAATCGACAGTGATGAGGACTTTTTGTTAGTTAAAAGAGAAATATTTAGCTCAGGCAAAAGTATTTGTAGAATAAATAATCAAACAGTAACATTACAAGATTTGAGAAAAGTAATGCAAGAATTGCTTGATATCCATGGACAACATGAAACACAAGCATTATTGAAACAAAAATATCACTTACAACTTTTAGATAATTATGCTGAAGATACTTATGCGAAGTTGTTACAACAATATATTGATACGTTTGATAAATATCAAGCAAAGAAAAAGGAACTTGAAGAATTAGAAACAGCTGATCAAGCATTACTGCAAAGGTTAGATTTGTTAAAATTTCAGCTAGATGAAATTAAAGAGGCACATTTGAAAGACGGCGAAGTAGAACAACTTGAAACAGACATTAAGCGTATCCAAAACTCTGAAAATTTGAGTCTTGCTTTAAATAATGCTCATCTAACACTAACTGATGAACACGCAATAACTGATCGATTATATGAATTAAGTACACAATTAGAATCAATTGGGGAAATTTTACCGGATAAATATAATAAATTAAAGGATGAAGTAGATCAATTTTACTATACGCTTGAAGATGCTAAACACCAAATTTATGATGAATTAACAAACACAGAATTTGATGAACAATACTTAAACGAATTAGAATCTAGAATGAATTTATTAAACAGTTTAAAGCGCAAATACGGTAAAGATATTTCTGAATTAATCATTTATCAAGAGAAATTAGAATTAGAAATTAATAAAATAGAAAACTACGAAGAAAGCACTTCACAATTACGTGAACAGATTAATGAATTATATCAACGTGTATTGGATTTAGGAGGCCAATTATCTAAAGAAAGACGTAAAGTGGCTCAACAACTAAGAAACCATATCGTTGATGAAATTCAAAATTTACAAATGAAAGATGCTAACTTAGAAATTTCCTTTAAGCCATTAGATAAACCTAATCGTGAAGGTATTGAATTTGTTGAATTTTTAATTAGTCCTAATAAGGGAGAACCTCTTAAAAGTTTAAATAAAATTGCTTCGGGTGGAGAACTATCAAGAATCATGCTGGCACTTAAGACAATATTTGTTAAGAGTAGAGGTCAAACAGCAATATTATTTGATGAAGTTGATTCAGGGGTTTCTGGCCAAGCAGCTCAAAAAATGGCAGAAAAGATGAGAGATTTAGCTCAACATATTCAAGTTATTTGTATCTCTCATTTACCACAAGTTGCAACAATGAGTGACTATCACTTATTAATAAGTAAAGCTTCAAACGACGATAGGACGACTACTCAGGTCAAAGAACTAACCGGTGATGAAAGAGTAGATGAAGTTGCACGTATGATTTCAGGTGCTAGTGTTACAAAACTTACACGTCAAAATGCTAAGGAAATGATTGAACAAAATCATGCTACAAAGCAATAATTTATTATTGTTAAAAATTGTATTAAATCGTGCGATTAATAATAGAAGGGCGTTGATGTAATGCAATACAAACATTTAGTTGAGCCGAACCAAACATTGAACGGCAAGGTAGCAGTTTTATTTGCTAATGATGAAAAAATAATCTCTGTATTATTAACAGTGTTAGAACAAACAGATATAGAACTTTATTTATATGATATTGAAGATCCTACAGAGTTAATTCGGTCATACAACATTGATAGTACACTGATCAATAGAGTTCATATTTATCAATTCGATTCAGAACAAGCATTGTACAACACTTGTTCGAATGATTTGGCCCAAGGCAAAGTTACAGTGTTAATGAAAGGCAATATTGAAGATAGCAAGATGTTTTCATTTATCTTAAGCAATCGACAATTTATGGAAAACTATGGTTATTTAAATCATGTGGTATGTTTAGATTTGCCACATTACCATAAACATCTAATGATGAGCGATGTTTATTTTAATGTTGCGCCTACGGTTGAAGAGAAGAAGCAAATAATTAAGAACTTGCAAATTTTTGCACAGGCAATTGGTTATAAACAACTAAAACTTGCATTATTATCTTCTGTTAATAATCCGAATAAAAAAATTTTTTCTGCTACCGAAGCCGAAAAAATTAAACTTACCTTTGAACGCATTGGCAACAATGATTTATTAATTGACGGACCACTAACATTTGAAAATGCTACAGATATGGAAAGTGTTATAAAAAATAATCTTAAATCTGAAATTGCTGGTGATGTGGATGCTATTGTAGTCGCTAATAAGGATGTTGGAGATCCTTTATATAAAGCGCTCAAATTATTTGGTCAAGCACGAATTGCAAGTCTGATTATTGGTGCGAAGTTTCCAATTGTTTTTAGTGAAAGAGCCGCATCTAAACAAAGTAAAATAGATTCACTGATATTAGCATTAAAAATTAATTCTTAAACGAACTATTATCTCTTTGTAAATTTAATTAAAAGATATCAGAATAGGTTTTTAATTTTATAAACGGTTTATTTGATGTAAACTGTAATAGGAAGCAAATATAATGTTTGCTAAAATGGTCAATTATTGACCCGAAATTTTGTTATGTAACATGTTGACTATTCATGTTTTGGGACATTATATGGTAAAGTATTAAGTGGCCATAAAATAAGTATCTTATAGATGCAATTCAAAATGCGGTTTTTTATAATGTAAATTAGTAGCAGGTTATAAAAATCAGCGATTGGCATTAACCTTCTTAATATAAAGAAATAATTTTATGTACGTGATGAGAAATTATATATCGTTTATATGTTCTTTTTAAAATAACTTTCATACTTCAAAATTCATTTGAACTATGAAAGTTATATTAATTGGCACATCAAAATATATGACCACATAAACTCACACAGAAAGATAGAAAATTCGCTAAATATATTAGAGGTTTAATGTCGTATAATGATTCGCTAAATGGTATGTCATTATTTTAATGCACATATTAACGGCGACAACATATAGTTAGGAGTTAAAATATGTCAGAACAACAATATGATGTAGTTATACTAGGCGGAGGTACAGCGGGTTATGTATCTGCAATTAGAGCTTCACAATTAGGTAAGAAAGTTGCACTTGTTGAACAGGCACTTTTGGGTGGTACATGCTTACACAAGGGGTGTATACCTACTAAAGCATTATTAAAATCAGCCGAAGTGATGCACACTATTACGCATGCAAGTGAATATGGTGTTGATGTTGATGATTTTAAGTTGAATTTTTCACGCATTCAAGAGCGTAAAACTGAGGTAGTAAATCAAATGTTTAACGGTGTAAATCATTTGATGAAGTATAATAACATCGATGTATTTAATGGTATAGGACGTATCTTAGGCCCATCTATCTTTTCACCACAAAGTGGTACGATTTCAGTAGAATTTGAAGATGGAGAATCAGAGCTAATTCCTAATAAAAATGTATTAATCTGTACTGGGTCAACACCAGTCTCATTACCATTCCTACCTTTTGATCATGAAGTAGTACTTTCAAGTGACGATATATTAAAACTTGAACAATTACCTAATAAGTTAGCAATCATTGGTGGTGGTGTGATTGGAATGGAGTTTGCATCGATGATGACTGATTTCAATGTAGAAGTAACTGTAATTGAAGCAGGTGAGCGTATCCTTCCAACAGAATCCAAGCATATCGCTAAATCATTGAAAAAGGAACTAACAGCTAGAGGTGTTCAGTTCTTTGAAAATACACATTTAACAGAGAATAATGTGAAGGTCATGGATAATCATATAGATATTACTATTAATGACAAGACATATACATATGATAAGTTATTGGTATCTATAGGTCGAAAACCGAATACAGATGATATTGGATTAAATAATACTAAAATCAAGCTATCTGAAAGTAACCATATTTTAGTAAATGACTTCCAACAAACTGAAGATAGCCATATCTATGCGGCTGGTGATTGTATCGGCAAACTACAATTGGCACACGTTGGGTCCAAAGAAGGTATAACAGCTAT
Organism: Staphylococcus sp. 231237_7MaSpsaltlick; assembly: GCF_043107035.1. Taxonomy (NCBI): domain Bacteria; kingdom Bacillati; phylum Bacillota; class Bacilli; order Caryophanales; family Staphylococcaceae; genus Staphylococcus; species Staphylococcus sp. 231237_7MaSpsaltlick. The sequence continues at coordinate 1,338 of NZ_JBICNX010000024.1, read as the reverse complement.
TGATCATATGTTTGAACAACAACCACTTCCCGTTGATTATATGACTATGCCAAAATGCGTTTACACCCAACCAGAAATAGCAAGTATAGGCATGCATTTAGATGAAGCAAAAGCGCAAAATATTAAGGCCCGTACTTATAAAGTGCCATTTAAAGCAATTGGAAAAGCCGTAATTGAGGACACAAACAATCAAAATGGCTTTTGCGAAGTAGTAATCGATCAAGATAATGATACCGTAATAGGTTTAAATATGATTGGACCACATGTTACTGAATTAATAAATGAAGTATCATTGTTCCAGTTTATGAATGGATCAACATTAGAACTAGGTTTAACAACACATGCACATCCGTCACTTTCAGAAGTGTTAATGGAACTAGGCTTGAAGGTTGAAAACAGATCGATTCACGTTTAATTAAGGAGGAAATAGCATGTTTGACTATAAATCAGTAGGTTTAGATAAAACAGACCTACAAACGATGTACAAATGGATGGATTTAGGACGTAAAATAGATGAACGTATGTGGCTATTAAATCGTGCTGGTAAGATACCATTCGTTATTAGTTGCCAAGGACAAGAAGCAGCTCAAATAGGGATGGCATATGCCATGCAAGAAGGGGACATTTCTTCACCTTACTATAGGGATTTAGCATTAGTAACATATTTAGGAATGACACCTTTAGAGTCTATGTTAGCTGCTTTTGGTAAAAAGGATGATATCAGTTCTGGTGGTAAACAAATGCCTTCTCATTTTAGTAAAAGAGAAAAAGGTATTCTATCACAAAGTTCACCTGTTGGTACGCAGATTATCCATGCAGTTGGGGCGGCATTATCCCTAAAAATGGATGGCAAATCAAATATTGCAATGACAACTGTAGGCGAAGGTAGTTCTAACCAAGGTGATTTCCACGAAGGCTTAAACTTTGCTGGTGTTCACAAATTACCTTTTATTTGTGTTATTGAAAATAATAAATATGCTATTTCTGTACCAGATTCATTACAATATGGTGCCGAAAAATTATCAGATCGTGCAATTGGGTATGGTATGCATGGTGAAACAGTAGATGGCAATGATCCTATTGCAATGTATAAAGCAATGAAAGAAGCACGTGAACGTGGTTTAAACGGTGGTGGTTCAACATTGATTGAAGCCATGTGTACACGTCTAACAGCACATTCTTCTGATGATGATGATAAATACCGTTCAAAAGAGGAAAGAGATGAACTTAAATCTTTAGATTGTAATATCAAATTTAAGGAATTCTTACTCGAAGAAGGCATTATCGACAACAACTGGTTAGATGAAATCGAAAAAGAACATAAAGAAATTGTAAATA
>NZ_JBICNX010000249.1:0-654 GCF_043107035.1 Staphylococcus sp. 231237_7MaSpsaltlick | reverse complement strand
ATATGTAAGTATGAGCAGGTAATTGAGGATGATGATTTATTTGAGGTAAGTAATGTATTTACATATCGCTGCCAAAAAAGCGAAATCAAATACCGAAAGCTCATTAAGGCAATATGCAATCAAGACTTTCCTAATTTAACTCCTAATATTAATCAAAGAGAAACTTTTTCATCAATATACTTTATTAATCTTGATAAAGGAATCTTGTTTTATTTATATGACGATCGAGGATTTATAATTGTATTTAATCATGAAGAAGACTTTGAAATATTTAAACATAATCATGAAGAATTAGAAATTGAAAAATATACTCAATATGAAACCTAATATATTAAAAATAGTAAGTATTGCAGCATTGGTTTTAATAGCTCTTATGATTTGTGTTTTTAAAATTAAGGATAAACCAATGAAAGTAGCAATTTTAGATACTGGTATTAATAACGCTTCTGTTGAAAGTAAATTAATATCTAAGGAATTTATAAATGATAGCTCAAAAGATAATAATCATGCAAATGATATTGCCCAAATTATAGAATCACAAAACAAGACTATCGTTTATGATGCTAAAGTACTTAACAAAGATGGTGTTGGGAAAGTTGAAGATACTGTAGAGGCTATAGACTGGGCCATAAAGAATAATGTCAAGATTATAAA
>NZ_JBICNX010000248.1:0-654 GCF_043107035.1 Staphylococcus sp. 231237_7MaSpsaltlick | reverse complement strand
GTTATAATATGGACTCAACATTTAGGGTGTTTATTAACAGTAGTTTTTGCACTGTTCTCTTTCTAATCTACTTTGCAAAAACAAATAACAATCGGGTCTACTTTGTACACTTTGTCTACTAGGTAGACCCGATTGTTATTGCTTTACAGGTCTAAAATTCGTCGTTATAATCTAGTTAAATCCCGTAAGGGCGCACTTATACGTCGAATAAATCGACGTGTGCAAAACTATAATCGACCTTCGTCGATTTTTTATCTTAGTTTTAAGTAATCGGTGTTGTAGCACAGATATAAAAATTAATACTACATTTATTAGAATCGGCGTTGTGGCGCAGATATAAAAATTAATACTGCACGAACTAGAATCGACGTTGTAGCGTAGATATAAAAATTAATACTGCATCGAAATTTAACTAAGATTTAAGCTACTAGTTTTTTGCTAGTAGTTTTTTTATTTTTAAAATTTTAAATGCCTTTATTTTGAATTTTAAGGGGGCATTTTAAAGATTTAGGGGTAAATCATATAGTTTCATACCTAAAAACCTACATAAGCTTTTAAAACGCAAATATGAGCCAAATAAATATATCTTAATTTCACAAACTAAAATTCGAGCAAAACCAGTGACTATTTTTTAGACACTGCCCAGTTACATGC
>NZ_JBICNX010000247.1:0-659 GCF_043107035.1 Staphylococcus sp. 231237_7MaSpsaltlick | reverse complement strand
TTTCACAACTACATATCCATAGTTATTGATGCGTTCAGCTCCTATAGGTAAAGTAGTTTTAGGTTTATTACCTTTTTTAAATTGTGTCTTTTCGCATTCCTTGTTATATATTGGAATGCCTTTATTCCATGAAACATGACCTTTAGAGAACTGTGCTGATACACCACATTTTAATTTCAAACGTTTCACTGTAGCTCTTACCTGCGTGTATGTCATATTGGAATCAAAATGTTCATTGAACACCTTAGTTAAATCATGAATCGGAGTTCCTTTCACATTATCTCTAAGAAATTGTTTTTCTTCCTCTGTCCAAATATGTGGCATATCAAGCACCACCGTTTAATAATTTAGGCATTTCACCGTTTGCATCTAATTGATCATCAGCAAATTTCTGCGCTTGTAATACAAGGTTACCGTTATCTATAATCCCTTTAGCAATGTTTGATACTGCTTTTGAGCGTTCTATTTCTTCTTTTAAGTCATCGCCTTTAATCTCTTCATCATTTAATCTTTCAAGTTGTGCGAATAAATGATTGTTTAAATCACCTAGTGTATTTTGCATTGCCTATCTCTCCAATCGCTATATCATAAGTATCGTCAATTTCTTTTGTGTATTCTCCCATTTCAATAACTGCTATTGGGTTTCCGTCATTGAATAT
>NZ_JBICNX010000246.1:0-662 GCF_043107035.1 Staphylococcus sp. 231237_7MaSpsaltlick | reverse complement strand
GATGCCTCCCATTAACTGCCATGTGTGATTCCTAGGTAAAAGTTTAAAGTTTCCTTTTCCAAAGAATAAAACGATTAAAAGTAAAAGTACTGTGCCCATAAGAAAAATATAAAAAGTACTTAAAATAGCCCCAGTTTTATCTGATAAAATTCCTCCTAAGGCAGCTTCAATACTCAAACATATGCCTGAAAATAAGGCCAAAATATAAAATAAAATAGTCATCACTTTATCCTCCGAATTAAGTTAATAAAATCTTTGATAAATAACAGGTTAATTGATATTTAGTATACAAAACTAGGCATATTAGCCTAAAATTGTAGTCAATCAGATATAACATTTATGGCATATAGACTAAGTATTAAAGTAAAAATGCCTAGAAAAAGTAGGTGGAATTTCATAACATAAGTAAATGATAATAGTTTTCAATTGATGAGGATCGATTGTGAAAATCTTATATTACTATTAAAGGTTTAAATCATTACTAAAAAGTGGATTAATGATACAAGATAAATAACGAGGCTATTTTATATTTTAAAATTATTTGAAAAAAAATAGTTTTAATAGTATAAAAATGGAGGTGATTTGCCGTTGAAATTACATACAAACAATGCATTTTCGGTAAGAAAGCAATTTCCAATAAATATTATTACTCACTTTCATAA
>NZ_JBICNX010000245.1:0-663 GCF_043107035.1 Staphylococcus sp. 231237_7MaSpsaltlick | reverse complement strand
CAGGTATAATAACACTCATTTTAAAGTCGTATGATTCATATAATAACTCATTTAAGCTAATGATTTTAATATCCATTTTTTCAAATACATTTAAATCATTTAAGCTTTCAAAATTAATTATTAGGTCAAACTTTTCATTGAACTCACTACTATTAATTTTATATTTTGAATTTGTATTATTAGCGATGATAATCTTTCTATCATTGTTTTCCAACATACTCGATATTTGTTCTAGCTCCTTAGCAGAGGAAAAAGTCCCATATATTAAAACTGTATCCATTTTATGTCTCCTTATATTTTTTATATTAATTTATTTATGGATTTAATAAATTCTGTAATTTCTTTTTTCATATAATCATCATTTAAAGCAAATTGTATTGTGGTTTTAACAAACCCTATTTTTTCACCTACATCATAACGTTCACCTTCAAAATTATAAGCGTATACACAATCTTCAGAATTTAAATGTTCAATTGCATCTGTTAATTGTATTTCACCGCCTGTGCCAATTTCTTGACTCTCTAAATAATCAAATATATCTGGTTTTAGTACGTAGCGTCCCATTATCGCTAAATTGGAAGGGGCAGTACCAATTTCTGGTTTTTCTACAAATTTATTTACACTAAACAACTCATTGTACGATTCTTTAGGATCAATAATACC
>NZ_JBICNX010000244.1:0-680 GCF_043107035.1 Staphylococcus sp. 231237_7MaSpsaltlick | reverse complement strand
AAAAAACAGATGTAAAAGTAGGTGAATATGGTAAAACAGAGAATTATAAAGCTACAATTGCTTTAGTTGGAAGTTCTCACTCTGAGCATTGGCTGTGTGGATTTATTAAAGCCGCAGATAAATATGGTTATAGAATACTAAATATTACACGTTCTGGGACACGTTTTTCTACTGGCTATGAAGATAATAGCCCTAAAGGAAAATGGGTTAAAAATGTTAACGACTATTTACAACATCATAAAGATATAGATTTAGTTGTTTCACACGCAACTTCTGCTGCTAGTGATAGTAAATGGGTTCAAAATCAAATGATCAATCAACTGAATATTGTAAAAGATGAGTATGGTATGGATGTTCTTGCTATAAGAGATATTCCAACTTATGATTTTAGTGTTCCTGAAGAATTTGAAAAATTTGGTGAAGAGAAGACAATCAAAAAAATGAATGACTTTGAAAGCCAAAAAGACACATCATATTGGAAAGATTTTGCTAAAAATGATGAGAGACTATACAAATTTGACCCTACTGAATTTTTTAAAGTAGACAATCAATATACACCAGTAATTGGAAATATTAACATTTATAGAGATATGGATCATATGACAAATACTTATTCGGAGTCTTTCGGCAATGTACTGGCTGAAAATTTAAAATATATTATTGAAAACAAGGAAGAAAAT
>NZ_JBICNX010000243.1:0-680 GCF_043107035.1 Staphylococcus sp. 231237_7MaSpsaltlick | reverse complement strand
TAAAAGATATATTAGGCAGAGATATTTACAGAGTACGAGAAGAAAATGACCGTATGTTGCAAGAAGTAAGAGCGTCACATGAACACTATAAAAAAAGACAAAAGCAATTATTTACAGGTATTGGGGCTATGTTATTAGTCTTTATGTTATTTGCTTTAATTATGACCATAGGCAGTGATTTTATGAGTTTCTTGCATGTAGATGTATTACAGAAAGCCATAGCGAGCAAAATAAGAGCGTCTGAGGGCTTTATGACATTTGTTTGGTATATTGCTTATGGTTTACCTTATATATTCGCTATAGGGTTGTTTATTGGCTTATATGAATGGATTAGAGCAAGGTTCCATGATTAAAGAAAATTTATTGTGATGAAGTTTGGAAAAGGAGTGTTTTCATGGAATATATATTAAAAATAATTGCTAATATTTTAGATTTTATATATACATTTATTAAAGATCCGACGAATCGTAAAGATAAATATAAAAAAACAGATTATGATGATTTTAAAAAGTAGGCCACGCATTTATGCCGAGAAAATTTATTGATGTTGAGAAGAACCCTTAACTAAACTTGCAGACGAATGTCGGCATAGCGTGAGCTATTAAGCCGACCATTCGACAAGTTTTGGGATTGTTAAGGGTTCCGAGGCTCAACGTCAATAAAGCAATTGGAATAAAGCA
>NZ_JBICNX010000242.1:0-681 GCF_043107035.1 Staphylococcus sp. 231237_7MaSpsaltlick | reverse complement strand
GTCAAGATATTTGCGAGGTGGGATAGATGGGATTAAGTCAGAGATACACATTAAAAGATAAAAATTCAAGAGTTGTAGCGACAGTAATTCCACTAGATAGAAACAGAAATAGTGTGGCTGGCTTGAAAAAGTCATTTGGGCTTGATGAAGATATCGTAACTGATGAAAGGTTAGAAGAAATCAAAAGCATGTATAACTTAAACGAGAGAGAACAAACAAGCATATTTGATTATCTATAGGGATGTGGGCCAATTGAGTACATACAACGCTAGAAAAGTTGAATATAAAGGAATTACATTCGATAGCAAAGTTGAATGTGACTATTACAAATATTTAGAGAGTCAACTCAATACAGGTAAGTTTGATTACATCGAACTGCAACCTAAATATGAGTTGATACCTAAGACGAAAAAACAACGTAAAGCAGAGTATATAGCAGACTTTGCATTGTGGAAAGATAACGCACTAATTGAAGTTATAGACGTTAAAGGTATGGCTACTGAAACAGCTAAATTGAAAGCCAAGATATTTAGATATTTATACCCTGATGTTGAGCTTGTATGGATATGTAAAGCTCCAGCATATACAGGTAAGCAATGGATAACATACGAGGAATTACAAAAGGTCAGAAGAAATCGCAAGAACGCGAAGTGATCTAAGTGAATGAAGAAACAATCACGT
>NZ_JBICNX010000241.1:0-686 GCF_043107035.1 Staphylococcus sp. 231237_7MaSpsaltlick | reverse complement strand
TAATAAAACCACGCTATTCTAATTAATAACGTGGTTAAAGACTTCAAAATTAATATGTCATTTTCTTTTCATATTCTCTTTTCCTAATATAAAATATGATAGTAATAAACCAATAATAACCCATATAGCTGAAAATACAATTTTTCCACCCATATTTTCGGGCATTGGAACAATGTAAAATGCTGTACACATTGTTAAAATCATAATAATAGTGAATTTCAAAGCGTTTTTAAAAGTCATAAAATCATTCCTTTTTACTGATAACCCCAGCTATCACCTTTCATAACATAGTTACCAGCAGCATTTTTGACCGAACTCATTTTAATATAAATTCCTTTACTTGTATCTACATTAGAAGATGCTATTGAACTTGCAAAAGCTCCAAAACTACCTGCAACAGGTCCACCAATTAAATTTGATATTAACGTAATAGCACCAGCACCTAGACCTACTAAAGTTTTAGTATAAGCTGATGATAAATATAATGTTGATTTACCATTACCATGGTCAACAAAAGTAGTTTTTCCAGCGCGTAATTGGTCTTCAGCTTTATACTGTTTAATTTCTTCTTTAGTAAAAATGTCATTTAAATCATAACCATTTTTCTCTAATTCATCAAATAATTGTTGATTGGAAAAGCTTTTCATATGTGATTGCGTTTCTGTCTCTTTTGCGTCTGCATATGG
>NZ_JBICNX010000240.1:0-686 GCF_043107035.1 Staphylococcus sp. 231237_7MaSpsaltlick | reverse complement strand
AAGTATTGATAATATAGGTAAGTATAATGACATTGAATTATTTGTGTCAGATATAGATTTTGTAATATGTAAGACTATGGATGAAATAGAAAAGTGGATAATTGAAGCTATGTTAGAAGAAGAGATTATTCAAGGTATACTCATGGATGAAAATCGAATTCCATATTTAGATTCTATACACGAAAATAAATTTAGAAAAGACTCGCTTTTTTCATATTATGATTTATTAAGAAATGAGTTAGAGTTAAGATGGTTGAAAGGTCGTGATTTTAATGATCAGGATAGAAATAGATTTAATAGAGCAATTCAAAATAGACAGATTAAATTATTGGGTTATGACAATTTGTGAAATTTTAGGAGAGAAAATAAAATGAGAAAATTATATAATTTGAAGAAATTTTTGAATATTTATTTAACTGAAGATGTAGAATTAATTAATACATATATAGAATCTGATTCTCTACCTCTTAAGGAAAACGAAATAGAGGACTTAAAGTCATTAATAAATTTTTTAGAGCTAGGATACAAAGATTTTGAAGGCTTTTTTCTTGGGTATATAGTTCCTCATATTGGTCACGAAATGGACTTACTGAAAGTTACAGATAATGCTATTTTAAACATAGAATTGAAAAGTCAATCTGAGATTACCAAGATAAATAAACAGCAAAAATACAACTATTTCTATC
>NZ_JBICNX010000023.1:0-56226 GCF_043107035.1 Staphylococcus sp. 231237_7MaSpsaltlick | reverse complement strand
TTAAAAAACAACTAAAATCTAAAGGTATAAGAGTTAATGTTGATAAAAGTGAGGAAAAAATGGGCTATAAAATTAGAAATGCTCAAGTTAAAAAAGTGCCCTATACTATTGTTATAGGTGACGATGAGGTAAGCAACAATACTTTATCTGTCCGTAAACATGGGGGGAATTCAGAACAAATATTTGAACTATCTAATTTTATAGAAAAAGTGATAAAAGAAATAAATATATTATAATAAATGATAAAAACCGTTATTATCTATACATTCTTTAATAATTAAATAAACGTGTTGATTAGGAGGTATTATGTGTCCCTATCGCAAAAAAGAACCAAAAGAATTATTATTATAGCTTTTCAAGATCTATTGGACACCCATATGCTTGATTCTATTACAGTTAATGATATTTGTGAAAAAGCTATGATTCATAGAAGTAGTTTTTATAGATACTTTGAAGATAAATATGATTTGTTAAATGAATTCACAGATTACTTAGGCATATTATTTTTAGATTACTTAAAAGAACATTCAAATAAACCATTTCATGATTGTTTTGTTGATTTTATTTACCCTAGAAGAAGAATATTTATTAATACGGTAGATAAATTTGGTAACCCTAATCAAGCTATCAACGAAGCACTAGCAAATGTAATACTGAAAAGAGGACACGAAATGTCTAGTGGTCTATCTAAACAAATCAACAATTCAACTTATCCTAGATTATATGCGCGTTTTTTCGCTTTTGGTCTGGGGGATGTTATGGGTATTTGCTTAAAAGATCATAAAATAACCAAAAAGCAGCTTAAAATGTTTATCAAGGAATTAGTACAAGAATAAAACAAAATCATATTTTTGTCTTATAATAAAACTTAAGTCGAATTTTAATTCTGGCAAACCTCTTATGACATTGATACCTTTTAAGATATCAATGTCATAAGAGGTTATTTATATAAATAAAAAATTAAGCATATACTTATAAGTACATTAAAAGAAAGGGGCTTTATTATGGACTCTAATGAACAACGTCATCCATTGGATAGAGCTACAGAACTATTTAGAAAATCTAACATTTATTATGGACGTACATCAAAACGTTACGCAAATATGGTTGGACAATACGGTGGTATAACAGCATCTACAATTCTAAAATCTATAATACAACATCCCAAATGTATTGGAGAACCAATATCTTTAACTATCAATTATGCAGCTCCCGTTCTAGCTGGGAATTTAAGTATCCAATCAACTCCAATTAGAACAAACCGTTCTACACAACATTGGTTCGTTGAAATGTTTCAAAATAAGGAAGTTGTCATTACAGGAACTGCAGTTTTGTCTAATCGAAGAGAGACTTGGTCCTCTTTAGAAGCTAAATTCCCAAATGTTCCATCCGAAGAATATATAAAACCTATTCAATTTGGAGAGATGCCTCCCTGGTTAGATAACTATGACATAAGAATCATCAAAGGAATCCCAAAAATGTTTTCTGCATCAAGTTCAGACGATCCTTCTGACTCTATTACGGTTCAGTGGATGAAAGACAACCCCAAAAGAAACATTGATTTTATATCATTAACAGCTATGTGTGATGCATTTTTCCCACGTATTTATGTTAAAAGAAATGCCTTAGTACCTATCGGTACAGTATCTCTTACCATTTATTTCCATACTGATTCCAAAGTCCTAGAAAAACATGGTGATAAGGAAGTCTTAGGTTACGCCCGTGCGTTTCAATTTTACAATGGATATTTTGATCAAACAGCAGAATTATGGACGGCAGAGGGACAATTACTAGCTACCACTAGTCAAATTGTCTACTATAAAGAGTAATCAAATGCTTAGGAGGATTAATAATGATTAAAGAAAATAGATTAATTTTTTCAGTTAACGGAAATGAATTAACATTCAATGAAATAAAGGAATGGGAGATCAAAAGATTAGCAGCTACTCACAAATACTTAAACAAAAAAGCTAACGCAAAATTCGAAAAGAATTTTTCAGCTTTGAAAAAAAACAAAGATATTAATGCGATGAGAAACGAAATTGTAAATGCAAAAATGGAATTAGGTTTTGACCAGATTAGAAATGTGATGAAAAAGAGATATACAATAGGTAATGCTATGTCCATGATCGCTGAAAAACTCTCGTTCGGAAAAAGAAAATTCAGTATCGCAGAAATATTTGTTCCTAATAGCAGTCTAAATCCTGAGCAAGTCATGACATCTATAAATCAAATTATGATGGAAAAAAATGAAAACCATGATTTTATGAATATTAGTTCTAATCCAGATCACTATGTGCTACAAGGGATAACTTCAGAAGTTCAAGAAGTGCTTGAGTTAACAGGTGGTTCACCCTTGCCAACAAGATTTTTTGCTCACTACTATGATGAAAGTAAATTAAAATCCAAAAAATCATCAGATTATGACATTGAACTCCCTGGCGTTGCAAAATTAAATAACGGCACTATTATTGGTGGAATGAGACATCAAATTAAAAAAGAAAATGATGGCTTTCGTTTTAAAGCTCTCGTTGAATTTCCAGGTATTTTACCAAATTCAATGATAAGGCAACATCAAATGCATTTAGCATGTGAATTCGGACATTGGATATCATTTGTTCTTGAAGAAGATAATTAATATCTTCTATTAAGAATTATAAAAAAATATACTACTACCTATATAATTTTACTACAAGACTAATTAACCAATGATTACGATTTAAAAATTTAAATTCTTATATTATGGAAAGCGTGGTAAAAATGTTAATTGGGCTATTTTTTATTGGCATTATTGGCGGGATGTTTATCCCTTTTCAGACATCTATCAATTCAAAACTGAATATGTATACAAAATCACCGATATATGCATCTACAATTTCTTTTGCAGTAGGAACTGTATTTCTAATATTCCTCAATCTACTATTAAACCCAACTATGCTAACTTTTAGTTATATAGAACAGCAATCAGTAAATTTTTATTGGATTACTGGGGGACTTTTAGGTGTTATCTTTTTAACCGGAAATTTACTATTATTACCTAAATTAGGCGCTTCTTTAACTGTTGTTATTACCTTAACAGGCCAAATGATTATGGGAGTTATTATCGATACGTTTGGTTGGCTAGGAGCATCCGTTCAACCTTTTACATTCTTTAAAGCTGTAGGTATTATTTTATTAATTTTAGGTATTGTTTTAATGAATTATGTAAGAAATCCAAATAAAAAGAAATCAAGTTTATATTTATATGTATGGTTGTTTTTAGGATTTATTTTCGGTTTTTGTCCACCTTTACAAACTACTATTAACAGTCAGCTTGGCCAACAATTAGATTCTACAATCATGGCTTCTTTAATTTCTTTTATGGTAGGTTTTATTACACTATTACTAATTAAAATTTTAACAAACAGAAATTTCTCTTTAAAAAACAATGATAAAGAGCATGGAAAACTTAATCCCTTTTATTTTGTTGGAGGGATTTTTGGGGTTATTTTTATTACTGTTAATATTTTTTTAATGCCTTACTTAGGTGCTGCGCTTACAACTATAGCTGGTATGTTAGGGCAAATGCTAATGGCCTTAATTATTGATCAGTTTGGTTTGCTTGGTATACCTAAAAACAAAATAACTTTCCGTAAATCCATAGGAATTGTTTTAATAATTATTGGTATTATTTTACTCAGATTTTTTTAGGTATCGTTGTTACTTAAAAGTTTTAATGGCCTTGTTGGTTTAATTCATTTTATAAATAGTATACAAATCAATTTATAAGTATATTGTTTTGTATACTTTTAACCTTTATTGTTGCTATCTAATTATAGTTTCCTAGCCTAGAGCTATCTTTCTTAGCATATATGGCATCCTACAAACTAATGTGGGATGCTTTTTGTTTTTAAATGTTACTTTTCTAATATACCAAGTAAAGTGATATTCAAATATAAGCGAAACTTTTTGCAATTTAACAAAGAAAATTACTACAATATAAAAAGAAAAGTGACATGTTGTACTTCGTTACGGCTTACTATACGGCCCAGGTACATGGTACGGTAAAGATGGTATGATTTATAACTCGTTTATTGAAGGAACGGTCACAATGACTGATGGTATACAATCATTTATTCATATTGATGACGCAGTAGAAGTAGCAATTCAAGCATTAAACTTTGAATCCGGTATTTATAATATCGTAGATGATGAGCCAGTCAAAGGTGATGTATGGGCAGAATGGTATGTAGGCTTATTAAATGTGAACCCTGAAATCAATATTCAAACTTCAGAATCACATGAACGTGGTGCTGATAATACTAAATTCAAAAATCAAGGTGGGAAATTAATATATCCATCATGGAAACAAGGTATGAATTCAATTAAATAATTAAACATTAAAGACTCCTAAAGTTTAACTCTAGGAGTTTTTTTAATTTTGGTTGAACGTTTTATTACTTACATAACCTATTTCATTTTATCTGTGTTTTTTCTAGTTCTAATAAATATATATAAAACAACACTTAAGCACAGCGCAATTAATAAATACCATCCATATTGACTTGCTATATGTAGATAATTTTGTTTAAGGGGTGTCACCATGACACTTGGTTGTTTCATATCACTTGTGAGATATTGTCGCTTAGTATCCGCAACTAATAATTGGTTATTTTTAACTTCAAACTTAATTTGTTGTCCCTTTTCAACGACATCATGCAAGGGTGTTGCCACGTCATACCATTTACCATTGATATATTGTTTACCTTTAGGCATAACTTCTCTATATTCAAATCGATTATACACTTTATCTAATAAAGCATTACCGATAACGTGACGTTTATACTCTGAATCATCAACATCCCAATGTCCTACTCCCATAACAACTTGTACGAGCCCAAAGTTCTCTCTGTCTATTGTAGCAGTGTAGTTGTATGCTGCTTTATCACTCGACCCAGTCTTCAATCCGTTTGTCCCTTTATATTCATGAACATCGCCTTCCAATGAATGATGATACGTATGAAAATGTTCTTCATATGGAGTATTGGGTTTACTGGTATACGTAATATGTTTTGTAAAAGCCGTTATATATGGGTATGTATTTTTTATATAAAAAGCCAGTTTAGCAAAATCTCTCGGGGTCGACGAATTGTCATCATCTAAGTTACTACCAGGTGGTAAATATTTTTTTCCTATACTACGATTTTCAGCGCCAAATGGATTGGTAAAATGGGTGTGCTCCATCTTAAGCGCTTTAGCTTTTTGGTTCATCATTGCTACAAATTTACCTGTGTCAGGCTCTATCTGTTGCATGAGCATACGTGTTGCGACATTAGAACTAGGTACAATTAGTAAATTGATAAGTTCTCTTATAGTATATTGCGTTCCCTTATGCATGATATTATTACTTAGTAACGGGTGATGACTAAAACGTTCATCATCTGCAGTTACGGTCACCGCTTTATCCATGGATAAAGTACCATCTTGAATTTTTTCTAATACAATTGATAAAGTCATTAGTTTAGACATACTTGCAGGTCTCCATGGTTTATCAATATGCTCTTCCCATAATATTCTACCTGTTTGACTGTCTGCTATAATGCTACCTTTAGGTTGATAAAAATCACTTATGCTATTACCATGCGCCCTTGTTACATCAATAGACGACTCAGCAAATACATAGGCAGGTTGAGATAGTATTAAAATAAAAATGAATAATACAACTAATATTTGTTTCACTTTAACCTCCTTCATAGATATAAAATATCAATTATAATATACTATGTTTTTTTAAAGGTTAAGTTATTGTTTTTTTACAATTTATCATCATTTTTTAAATTTTTTATCTGTTCTATGATAGATAAAAGCACTATTGCTGTAATAAATTATCGTTATTATATGACGAAAAAGCGACTTTTATTAAAAAAAGAGTTATTACAAAATCTTAAAATTCAGTATATTACTATATATTAAAAATGAGATAAGACAATAAAGTTTGCCTTAGCTCACTTTTTAAACTTTAATTATGATTTTATCGCTTTTTGATAAAAGTAATTTGCGACCACAATATCTACAATGGCAACACCTACAGATTTAAATATCGTGATTTCATCTTCAGACACGCGCCCTTCTAACTTTGAAGCAACGATATGTCCAAGTTCACCGTACAGATGGTTTCGGCCAAACACACCTTCTGATACTGGATTGATCAAATCTCCTGTTTCTTCCAGTGCTGCTTCTACCGCTTCAACCACCACTTTATCTGCATCCACAATCGCTTGAGAGGGTAACTCCTGCATATCTGGTTTAAATGAGCCAACCGCATTTACGTGTACACCTTGCGCTAGGCGTTGTTTGAATACAGGTGCTTGTGCATTTGTCGCTGTTACGATGATATCTGCATCTGCTATAGCTGTTTCAACATCATCACATACAACTAGATTTAAATGTTCATGGTCTTTTTCAATCTGTTTAGAAAAGTTAACTGCCTTATCATAAGTACGATTGTAAAATTGTATACGCTCTATATCTCTAACGGCTAATACCGCTTCTATAAGTCCTTGTGCTTGGTCTCCAGTACCGATTACACACAGTGTTTTCGCATTTTCTCGTGCAAGATATCGCGTAGCCACGCCAGAAATAGCACCTGTCCTAATCTTAGTTAAATAAGATCCTTCTAAAACAGCTAATGTCTCCCCTGTTTCATAATCCGACAGAATAACGGAGCCAACAATGGTATTTTTACCAATTTTTGTATTATTAGGAGCTACTGTCACAGTCTTAAGCCCTACAATCTTTAACTCATCCGAAAGTGCTGGCATAACGAGATAGCGATTATCTTCATTAAAAGGTAATGAATAACGCAGTGGGGTATTTGTCTTACCTTCAGAATATGCTTTTAGTGATTCTGCCACTGCATCAACAATCTCTTCCATATTTAACAACTTTGCTTGTTCTTGTGCATCTATATAACGCATAAGCCACCTCTAATCTGTATGATTTTCTTCACTATTAATAATATCTGTTTTATCTTCAAATTTAGATATAACTATAAAAAATGCAATAATAACTATTACTAATGCTAATATTGAAAGCCACATTGTACGCCCATTAAGATAAGCTGTTACAAAAAACAATGAAGCTAAAAAACCATAAATCACAAGGTTTCGAACAAATAGTAGCCAATAATCAACTTTCACGCTAATAAATGTTTGAATATTCGGGTTCTCATTTTTAATATGGTATAAAGTGAATTTAAGATTTCGAATCACTACAAAAATCAATACTAAAATCATGATTGCTGTGAGAATTTTTGTATAAATTTGTTTATCTAAAATATCAGAAAGTACAGCAAAAGCTATAGAACTAGCAAACAAGGTGAAATTATCATTTGCCTCTGAATTTTTCATTATCAACTTACCTCCAATTAAACTTTACGCTGTTAACATTAACGTAACATATTTCAATTGGAAATTATCATTGATTTAAAAATAAATTGCCCTAATATTAAATTATTGTACTGTGTAGCCCCCATCTATAAGAACCGCTTGCCCTGTTACACTTTTACCACTATCACTACATAAGAATAAAGCATAATCTGCAATATCTTTAATATCTAACAAACGTTTTTGTGGGATTAGCGGGTACAATACCTCTTCTAACACTTGTTCTACCTCAACGCCTCTGTCTTTTGCTAAATCTGCCATTTGATTACGCACTAAGGGTGTATCTATATAGCCAGGACAAATTGCATTGACTGTTATACCAGCTGTCGCTGTTTCTAATGCTGCTACTTTTGTTAAGCCAATAATTCCATGTTTCGCACTATTGTATGCCGCTTTTCCTGCAAAACCAATAACACCATTAATCGAAGCCATATTCAAAATACGACCAAATTGTTGTCGCTTCATAATAGGCAATGCATATTTAGTTCCGATAAAGCTTCCTGTTAACATGATGTCTATCATCTGTCTAAATTTTTCTGTAGGAAAAGACTCGATACTTTCAACGTGTTGCAAACCAGCATTGTTGAACAAGATATCTAATCGTCCATAATATGCGACAGTTTGCTCAACCATTGATTTCACTGCCCCTTCGTCTGTAACATCTACTTGTATAGCTATACAATCATAGCCTTGGGCTTTCAATTTGTCTGTTTCTTCAAAGAGCTTTTCTTGATTTAAATCCGCTAATACTACTTTTGCTTCATTTTCCAAAAATACTTTGGCAATACCTAACCCTATACCACTAGCTGCGCCTGTTATAATCGTCACTTTATCTTTTACCAAAATTGTTCCACCTACTTTAATTCATTTTCAAAATATGCCTCTGTACTAGCTTCTACTTGCTCTAACGTCGTATCAGGTTGCAATTCAATAAGTTTCATAACACCATTCTCAAATTTAAATACAGCTAAATCAGTAATCAATGTATTCACCACACCGGCACCTGTCAGTGGTAGTTCGCATTGAGTCTTAATCTTAGATACTCCATGCTTATTCATATGATCCATAATAACGACAACCTTTTGTGCACCGACAACTAAATCCATTGCCCCTCCCATTCCTTTTACTAACTTTCCAGGAATCATATAATTTGCTAAGTCACCTGATTCTGAAACTTCCATACCACCAAGAATAGCTAAGTCAATATGACCTCCTCGAATCATGGCAAACGATTCAGCATTATCAAAATAAGATGCGCCTTTTGCAGCCGTTACTGTTTCCTTACCTGCGTTAATTAAGTCTGGGTCAATTTCTGCTTCTGTAGGATATGGACCGATACCTAGCAATCCGTTTTCCGATTGAAAATAAACATTCTCTACGTGATCGTTTATTTCATTTGCTACTAAGGTAGGCATACCAATACCTAAGTTAATCACCATATCACTTTTAATTTCTTGCGCTGCACGCTTAATAATCTTTTTACGTTGTAATTGCTTATCCATGGTTAACCTCCTTAAACGTACGTTTCTCAATCCTTTTTTCAAAATGTGAACCCAAATAGATGTAATCTACATAGATACCAGACATATGCACCTCATCCGGATCAATTTCACCTACTTCAACTAATTCTTCTACCTCAACTACTGTTGTTGTAGCTGCCATTGCACATAACGGATTAAAGTTTCGAGCTGTCTTTTCAAAGACAAGATTTCCAAAAGTGTCTGCTTTTTGCGCTTTTACAATTCCAAAATCACCTTTAATTGCGCGTTCCATTAAATATGTTTCTCCATCAAAATCGCGTGTTTCTTTACCTTCAGCAATTTGTGTACCAACACCTGTCTTAGTATAAAAAGCAGGTATCCCTGCACCACCAGCACGTAATTTTTCAGCTAACGTTCCTTGGGGCGTTAATTCAACATCTAATTCTCCACTAATAAGTTGCTGTTCAAAAATTTTATTTTCCCCTACATAAGAGCTAATCATTTTATCAATTTGTTTATGCTCTAGTAAACGACCTAAACCAAAATTATCGACGCCACAATTATTACTAACTACCGTTAACCCTTTCGTACCTTTGTCACGAATTGCTTCAATACTATGTTCTGGAATGCCACACAATCCAAATCCTCCTGCTAGAACAGTCATTCCATCATCTAAACTTTCAAAAGCTTTATGTATTTCTTTAATTACTTTCGACATATATTAACCTCATTTCTAAGTTTACTTTTAACACCTAGTGCTAAAACAATTATACGTGAAAATTTAAGTGAAGTCTTTTATTTATGTGTGCGCTTACATTTGCATGGAAGATATTGCGCTAATAAAAAAAGAGAAACTGCAATCATTCTACAATTTCTCTTATAACGTATTAATTTTATTTATCTAATAACATTTCATTTAACAACATAAGTTGTTCTGGCACGCTGTTTCGGGAAACGTCTGGATGGTTCACAATCATATCATCATCTAAGTTAATTTTATTAATTAACTTACTATCAATTCGGTTTGTTTCATCAAAATAATATTTAACATTATCACAACAAATCACATGTTTTTTTGCGTGATTTGATTGCTTCAAATAATGCTCAATTGTTGGAACTAAATCTTCTTTTCTCAATCCTTTCATAAATCGTCTATCGTTTTGGGCTAAATTGCCACCTATATTGACGATTGGATCCACAGCTACTGTCTTAAAGTCTAATGCTGAACCATGATATAGCGCACCTGTCCCGCCTTTCGACCCACCGTATAGGACCACGTTTTCATCTTTAATACCTAAGTTACGCGCGACATTTCTAATCGCATCTTGAATATCTTCTTCGTACTCTGGATAATTAGTCGTACTAATATAATGAGAACCATGTGAAACATTCAAATCCATAATACGCATCGTATAAACGTTTTTTACTAAACTCTTCTCAATACCATCAAAGAATTTAGGAAACATACGTTTAGGCATCAATGCACTATCATATTCTTGTAAATTAGGCATACAAGTAAAAATAACTAACAATTTCTTAGGAACATTTTCATTTACTTTTCTTCCCTCTGGTTCATCTAAAGTATAGAAAAGATCACGAAATTGTTTCAAATCTTTTCTTTGAAAAAGCTCTTTGACATGTTTTCTTTTATAAAATTTAGAAATAGTCCCTTGATGAAAATAAAGTATATAATCATTTTTTAATAATGTCTTATATTGTTCATGAAGTTCAGGTTTTTTTCTAACCACTTCTAAATAGTTTAAGTTACTCGCAGTATCTATCAATATTCTTTTATCATTATTAAAGTCAATTGGCTCATTGATTCTATAAATCATTTCTGTACTCATGTTATTTACCCATCCCATTACTATTAGTTTCTGCAAAAACAGTCTTTAAGATTTGTTGCGAACTTTCTTTACTATCTTTTGAAATCAGTCGGTTCACGATTTTTGAATAATCCATATAATTCATGCCTTTAAGTTGCAGCGCGAGTTTTTCTTCGTCTAAAGAAACAATTGGGAAGTGGCCTAATTCAAAAATATTAAAGTAGAAGCCAATGTCCTTCTGATACATCTCTATATCTTCTTGTAGTAATAGAATTGGCTTATTTAAATGTGCAAAATCAAAGATTGTTGATGAATAATCAGTGATCATAGCTTCACTAAGGATATATAATTCTTGAATATCTACAAATTCATTATAAAAACAATGTATTCTAGCATCTAAACTATTATATTTACTTCTGAGTAAACCTTCGTTTGGATGTAATTTAACAATGATTTCATATTCTTTAGGAAGAGATTCTAACAATTTAACTAAATCAATACTTGTTAAATTTTCTCTTTCTTTTTTTCTCCATGTTGGGCAGAATAAGATATATTTCTTATGTTCATTTGTTGTAAATAAATATTTCTTTTGCAATTTCTTACGTTCATCTATAGTTACTTGGTTAAGTAAATATTCATTTCTAGGAGCACCATAGTCCAGTATTTGTAGGTTTTTATTTTCTTTTAAATTAAATGCAGATTCAAGTAACATCGTATTCATTTTTGAAGATGTTAATAAATAGTCCCACTTTTTCATACGTGGTCTAAATTTTTTTAATTGATCTTTTCGTTCTTTTTCGTCTCCTAAATCATTTACCATTTTCTTCAAAGGGAAGCCATGCCAAGTTTGTACAAATACTTGATCTGGATGTTTATATACTTTATCCCATGAATTACTATTCATAAAGACATACTTACATTGTCTAAATTTAGTCTTGTATTCCTCACTTCCAAAACGTATTGGTTTAAAGCCGTAGTTTCTAATTTCGATGTCTACTAAAGAATTAGCTGAGCTTACAAAAACATTTTTTTGTGGGTAGTTTTTTTGAATACTAAGTGCGATATATTTAGGATCCCCGCTAAAATTATTACCATGGAATGATTCAATAAATACATTGCTTTCTTCTGGTTCTATATCATCTAATATTTTCTTACTAAGTCTTTCTTTGCGATTGTTATAATATTTTTTTAATCCTTCGAAGAAAATATTATTCTTTAGCACCTTACTCAAAAAGGGCTTTTCTTTTAAATCTTTATATAAAACCCTGCCATTATCTAATTTTTCAATTTTATTTTTGGGTTTAAGACGCACTCTTTTTTTATATTTTGTTGGAACAAGAGGGCGTTTATTTTGAGATATTTTTTTAAATTGTTCTAAGTATTGGATACTGTATTCATTATCAAGAAATTCTGAATTTAAAGCTTCAACATCTGTTAGTCTATCTTCTTTTGAATATTTATTATTTAACATAGAAAGCAATAATTTGCTGTCCCTTGAAAGGTTTTTTTCTAAAAATTGAATTCCATAATATTTGTCATAAACTTCTTTAAGTACCCCGTCGTTACCTGGATAAATAAGCGCTCTGTTGCCTCTAGCCAGTGTTTCTAAAATTGAATATCCTAAAGTTTCATATGGAGATGATGAAATATAAATATAATTTAGCGGTTCTTTCTCGTTTATATGTATATTGTCTTGTAAGTTGTAATAATTTATCAGATTTTTATATAATGCTTCTGATGGGCCATAACCAACAATATAAAGCTGAATATCGTCTCTTTTAGTATTTTTAATGATATAATTCACCAATTTAATTACGTACGAAATATCTTTGATGCCATCTTCAAAACGTGCTTTTATTAAAAGATTTCTCTTTGTGTTTATAGGTTCTGGTTTAATTTTAATATGTTCTGCATTAACATATTTGTTAAATACTGCTTTATAGTTATATTTAGAAATAAACCTCTGTTTAATTCCTTCTGTACTAACTCTTATACCGTCTATAGTTTCTAAGCAAAGATCTATGGAATCATCTATATATTCCATTGGACCATGTATTTCTCCAATAATCTTAGTTGCGTTATTAATAGCTTTGACATCTTTGGCGTACTGAAATAAATCTTCTCTTGTTATTATCAATATATCGCATTTAGATAATAATTTTATATCTCTAAATTTATACATATTTAGGTTTTCATTATCAATATCTTCATGAATAAATAAACGTGTAATTGCATCTTGATCAAAGTCTAAATTATTAAAGTAATTAACCATATACCCCTGCTTTAAAAAAGATTTAATCAAATTAATGTTACTTCTTGAAGTACCACCTTTAGCGAAAATATTGAACCCCAAAATATTGATATTCATAAACGCATCCTCCATTCATTTATTATTTCGCCCTTATGAACATTTCACTCTTATAATAAAAAAATATCAAAAAAATCATTTAGGTTATATTATACTGTATCGCTTTATTAAAATCTATATATTTTACTATAAACATACATTTGATTTTAGATTTAATCTTTATTATTAACAATAATTGTTTTTTATTAGATTTTTATTAATATCTGTTTTTTTATAAAATTTTTAAATAGTTTTAACATTAAAGAGTTATTTTACACAAATATCTTTAATCATAATAAACCGTGTACTTGATGTTCGACAGTTAAAACAACAAAAAACACCGACAAAAGTCATAAGACTCTTGCCGGTGAATTTATTGTTACATAATTTAAATTAGGTTTTATATTCTGTAATTAATTATTAGGCGATTTCAATCTGGAAACGACGTATTACTGTACCATCTTCTAATGTTGAAGCTTCAATTTCTTCTCCACCATTATGTTTAATGACGGCCGCTGAGGCATTGTTTTCCTTCTCACATGTAATTAATGCTTCTTGTACGCCAATTCTTGATAAATAATCTAAAGATTTTTTCAATAATTTATTACCAAAGCCTTTGCCGCGGTGTTTCTTTCGGATGCCATAGCCAACATGGCCACCAACTGTTTTAAGTTGTTCATTTAAATTATGGCGAATATTTGCCGCACCGATAATTTCATCGTCATCGATTAAAAATAACGTCGTATTGTCTACTGATGCATCATGTGATTTATTATCCTCTAATTCATGTACTAAATCTTCAAAATTATTATATTTTGTAATGTTAGTGATTTCAGGTACAACTTTCTCATCGTGATCAATCCACTCTCTCATATAATCACAATACATCATTTCGTCTCCCATTGTTAATTCTCTAAACTCCATGTTGACACTCCTTCCTTTCTTGGTTTACATTTTTAATATTTCATCATGCGTATTTAAATAATAAACGTAATGATCAGTCCATTGTCCATTTTCAAAAATAAAACCCTTGCGGATACATTCAAATTGGAATCCTACTTTTTCAATTAAATTTACAGACCTCGGGTTGTCAATATTGATATGGGCCTCAATTCTATGAAATTTCAGTGTATCACGAGTTTGTTTTATTAATTCTGTTAATGCTTCGTAAGCATAACCTTGATGCCAATGCTGGTTATGAATAAAATATCCAATCTCAGCCCACTGAAAATTATCACGACTTAAATTTTTAATATTAAGCATTCCCAAGTGATTGTGGGCTTTATCAAAGATACCAAAGATATATAAATCATCCGATTCAATTGCTTCTTGCTGTCTAGTTACCAAAGCCGCAAACCACGGTTCAGTGGCCTCTGACATATCTAATTGGCCCTTATCATGCTTATATTGAGATGGCTTTCGGTTTACAAAACCTTGTAACCATGATTCATAATCTTTTTCTTCCAACGGTCTAATGATAAGACGTTGTGTTGTGAAATGCAACCATAAATTTTTATTCATTAACTATCCCCTTATTACACGCTTCTTCACTGTAATAACATCATTTAAAGAGTTAAATTGTAAATTTTTATAATAATAAAATGAATCTACTACAGTATTATTAATATATTACCTTTTTACTATGCGTTAAAACTTTCTTTAAAGGGGTATATAAAGTTATGAAAGCGTTATCATTTATAAAAGCAACTTGTACTGTCTTATTGATATCTACAAATAATATTTACTATAGCCAATAGAGATTTCATATCCTAGGAGGTTGTTATTTATGAATAAAACAGACACGTCAAAAATTTTCTTTATGTTTTTCGGTATTTTGTCATGGTTGTCAGCTATGATTCTATTTATTTTACCTACACTTCCCCCTTACCAAGATTACATTAAAACTCAAGGCGGAATGGCAACAGGATGGATTATTTTGTTACTCGTATTTATTACGCTATTTTACATTGCAATTTTAATTTTGGACATTTATAGTCCTGTTGCTACACAAGTGGTTCAGTTTGTTTTATTAACCGTTGTTGTTGTCTGTGCTGTGCCTTCTATAACAGCATTTATCTTAGCATCTTTTGTTATAAACATTAGTATAATTGAAATATTCATTCCAATTATACTTGTAATATTAGCAAGTATGCTTCATATTTTATGGTTTGCAATTCCTTTTATGCAAAATAAAGAAAGCCGAGATAATACCAAAGCAAAAATAAATCCATTTAAATAGCAATAACCTTTAAAGATCCAATTCTTAGTTTATTCAGTTAGCGGTTGTTACACATGAACATTTGTTCAGGCGTTCCAACTTTATAGCTTAGTAGAACTTAAGCAAGTTCTATAGTTTTTGTAGATTACTTACTCTTAGGCATGAGCTGTGGAACTCATGCCTAACTTTTATATTAACCATTTTAGCTTAGGCATCCGTGATAAAATTGCTTAATACAGCAAAATCACTTTAACATAAATTAATGCTCGTTTTGTTTTCTTTTCAGTAGATAAAGTCGTTTAAATGAATTGAATTATAATACGCCTATATCTTTAAGTATCATATTTATAATATAATCCTCACTCATCGATTCGGTAATACATATTTCTCCTTGGATGTTCAATGTGTCTTGCGGCACAAACCACTTTGACATCGCATTTTCATCAAAATCTGTCTGCTGTTTCGTATGATGTCTACGAACTGTTTCTTGAAATGAAAGATCAAAATAATACACGTGCACATTGACGTTAGGCTTTTCAAAAAAGTTGTTGAGCATCGTCCCATACTTATATTTATTTAAAATGCCTTCTAGTATGACATAGTTACAATGATTAATGCCATAAGTTACGATTTCTTCTATTAATTGAATTGCTAAATTACCAGGTCGGTCATGAACATTAAGCATTTGTCTGCGTACTTCATCTTGACCTATCAACATTACGCCCTCTCCTAAATACTGTTGTATCCGTTTAGCAATTGTTGATTTGCCACTACCAGAATTCCCCCTAATAATAATAAGTTGCATTGTTAATTCCACCTCTATTTTCAACCTTATGTCATTACATTTATTTGATTATTATACATTAAAAATAAAACGAGGCAGAATTCTAAGTTATGCAACTAGAATTTTGCCTCGCTATCATCAACACAATCGAGCACATTTTCAATAAATGGCTTGTATGATTATTATTTAATTGTACCTAGTTCTTTACCAACTTTTTCAAAAGCAGCTAAAGCTTTATCTAACATTTCTTTTGTGTGAGCTGCTGTAGGCATATTACGTACGCGTCCAGTACCTTTAGGAACCGTTGGGAAGACGATTGATTTCACATAGACGCCTTCATCTTTCAAGCGACTACTAAAGGCTTGTGTTTCCTTCTCATCACCAATAATCACAGGTGTGATTGGTGATTCTGAGTTACCGATATCGAAGCCTAATTTTTGTAATCCTTCTTTTAAGTAATTACCATTTTCCCAAAGTTTATCATGCAATTCGGTAGATGCCATTAACTTCTTCACAGCTTCTGTAATTGCTTTTGTATCTCCAGGAGCTAATGATGTTGAGAATAAAAATGGTCTAGATTGTGCTTTTAACCAATCAATTAGTGATTTAGTACCTGCTACGTATCCACCAACAACACCTATTGCTTTTGATAACGTACCAATTTGGAAATCAATCTTATCTTGTAATCCAAAATGCTTAACTGTTCCTGCACCTTTACCCATTACGCCTGAACCATGAGCATCATCGACATAAGTAATTAAGCCAAATTCTTCTGCAATTTCAACGATTTCTGGTAACTTAGCTACGTCACCGTCCATACTAAATACACCATCAGTGATATACATTACTTTATTATATTGACCAGATTCTACAGCTTCTTTCGCTTTAGCACGTAAATCTTTCATATCTGAGTGGTTTACGCGAATAATCTTTGCTTTAGACAAACGACAACCATCAATGATAGAAGCATGGTTTAATTCATCTGACAGAATAGCATCATTTTTGTTCATAACTGCTGAAATAGCTGCCATATTACAGTTGAATCCTGATTGATATGCAATAGCTGCTTCAGTTCCTTTGAACTCTGCAAGTGTTTGTTCTAATTCATCATGCACGTCTAAAGTACCGTTGATTGAACGTACCGCACCGGCACCAACACCGTGTGTATCGATTGCATCTTTTGCTGCTTGCTTTAAGTCTTCGTCTGTTGCTAGTCCTAAATAATTATTGGAAGATAAGTTTACATAATTTTTCCCTTTAATAGAAATTTCAGGGCCATTTGCACCTTCAATTGTATCTATTTCATTATATAATCCATTATCTTTTAAATATTGAATATTTTCATCTAAAAAGCCATGTAGTGACTGAACCACTGCAAGTCCCCCTTTGAATTATCTTAGTTTTCAAATTAATCATAACCTATTTTAATAAAAGTGGAAAGTATTATAAACACACGTCACAATGCATTTCCCACAATATAATTTATCTCCTATCAATTGCACCTACAGTTGTCCATTATTAAATGGTATAATAGTTAAAAATGCTTAAGGAAGAAGGGTTGAAGTTGTTTGATTGGTTTCAACTAGCACAACAAAAAGAAAGTAGAATGGTACAAGTTCGACGTTACCTTCACCAATATCCCGAATTATCGTTTGAGGAATATCACACACGTGACTTTATACTTAATCAATTAAGTCAATTATCATGTGAAATTCGTACACCTGTAGGACGTAATGGTATCGTGGCTACGTTTAAAGGGCATGGTGATGGCCCTACTGTTGCACTTCGTGCAGATTTTGATGCATTACCTATAGAAGAATTAACAAATGTAGACTATAAATCTAAAAACCCAGGTGTTATGCATGCATGTGGGCATGATGGACATACGGCAATCTTATTAGGTGTTGCAGAGATTATTGAAAATCATTTATCCTCTTTAAATGGTGATGTGGTATTAATCTTTCAATATGGCGAAGAAATTATGCCAGGTGGCTCTCAAGAAATGATTGATGATGACTGTCTACAAGACGTTGATAAGATATATGGCAATCATTTATGGTCTGGATACCCTACAGGTACGATTTATTCACGTCCTGGTGCATTAATGGCTTCCCCTGATGAATTTAGCATTACGATTCAAGGTAAGGGTGGGCATGGTGCTAAGCCACAAGAAACGATAGATCCTGTTGTGATTATGGCAGAGTTCATTATGAGTGCACAAAAAATTGTATCCCGTACTATTGACCCAGTAAAACAAGCTGTGATTAGTTTCGGCATGGTACAAGCAGGTTCCGCGGATAATATTATTCCAGATTCTGCATTTTGTAAAGGGACTGTACGCACATTTGATACAGAAATTCAAACTCATGTTATGACTAAAATGGAGAAATTGCTACAAGGCCTGGCCGTGGCCAATGACATAACATATGACTTTGACTATATTAAAGGTTATTTACCTGTACACAATCATCCAAACAACTATGAAATAGTTAAACGAGCTGCTAATGATATGAACTTAAGATTTAATGAGTCAGATCTAATGATGATTGGCGAGGACTTCTCTCACTATTTAAAAGTACGTCCTGGCGCATTCTTTTTAACTGGATGTGGCAATCCTGAAGTCGATGCCGTACACCCACATCATAGCCCGTGTTTTAATATTGATGAAAAAGCGATGAAATACGCAACAAGCGAATTCTTAAAAATATTAGAACTCGAAAAAGTAATTATTAAAGCACCTTAGTCATTTTATGACTTAGGTGCTTTTATGCATGAGCTTTTGCTCAGGCGAACCTCTATTACCTTAGTCATTTTATGACTTTATAGACTTTACTATTCAGTGAAACTGGATTAGTAAGTCTTATGCATTTGCGTAGGCAAATGTATACCTTTATTTATAATAAACGAAGCACAAGGTTCAAATTGCGGCCTTGTGCTTTTCCTCTATTACCTTAGTCATAAAATGACTTTATAGACTTTACTATTCAATGAAACTGGATTAGTAAGTCTTATGCATTTGCATAGCGCAAATGTATACCTTATATTTATAATAAAAGAAGCACAAGGTTCAAATTGCGACCTTGTGCTTTTTCATAAATTGTATCATTCCGCTTTGACAAAGAGACTACAAAAAAAGCCTCCCGCAGGAGGCTTTAAAAATTCTATCAAAGATAGAAATCTATATTATTCGTTGATTACTGTAACAACGCCTGATCCAACAGTACGTCCACCTTCACGGATAGAGAAACGAGTACCGTCTTCAATAGCGATTGGAGAAATTAATTCAACATCCATTTCAACGTTATCGCCAGGCATAACCATTTCAGTACCTTCTGGTAAAGTAACAACACCTGTTACGTCAGTAGTACGGAAATAGAATTGTGGACGGTAGTTAGTGAAGAATGGTGTATGACGACCACCTTCATCTTTTGATAAAACGTAAACGTCCGCTTTGAATTTAGTATGTGGTGTAATAGTACCAGGAGCAGCTAAAACTTGACCACGTTGGATGTCATCACGTGAAACACCACGTAATAAAGCACCAATATTGTCACCAGCTTCAGCGTAGTCTAATAATTTACGGAACATTTCTACACCAGTAACTGTTGTTTTGCTTGACTCTTCTTGCATACCAATAATTTCAACTTCTGCGCCAACTTTGATTTGACCACGTTCAACACGGCCTGTAGCAACAGTACCACGACCAGTGATTGAGAATACGTCCTCAACTGGCATCATGAATGGTTTGTCAGAATCACGTTCTGGAGTTGGGATGAAATCATCAACTGCTTGCATTAAGTCTAAGATTTTTTGCTCATAGTCAGCGTCGGCTTCAAGAGCTTTTAATGCTGAACCAGAGATTACAGGTACATCGTCACCTGGGAAGTCATATTCGCTTAATAAGTCACGAACTTCCATTTCTACTAATTCTAATAATTCTTCATCGTCAACCATGTCAACTTTGTTTAAGAATACAACTAATGCTGGAACACCAACGTTACGTGATAAAAGAATGTGCTCACGAGTTTGTGGCATTGGGCCATCAGCAGCAGATACTACTAAGATAGCTCCGTCCATTTGTGCAGCACCAGTGATCATGTTTTTAACATAGTCAGCGTGACCTGGGCAGTCAACGTGCGCATAGTGACGTTTTTCAGTAGTGTACTCAATGTGAGAAGTATTGATAGTAATACCACGTTCTTTTTCTTCTGGAGCGTTGTCAATCATGTCATATGATTGTGCTACAGAGTCACCATTTTTTGCTAATACAGTTGCAATAGCAGCTGTTAAAGTAGTTTTACCATGGTCAACGTGACCAATAGTACCAATATTGGCATGTTCTTTTGAGCGGTCAAATTTTTCTTTAGCCATTATAAAATCTCTCCTATTCGTTAGAAAATTATTTTTAATTTATCTCTCATGACAGTTTCTCACCATCATGAGAAGATGGATTATAATTTGGAAATAAAGGTCCATACAGTACCTTTATAATGCATTTTTCCCAAAAAATCAATTGATAAAACAACAAGCTATATAATTAAGCTTTATGTGTATTGTACAGACAGTCGTCGTACAATACAAGTTTAATTATTCGGCTTTATTGCCACTGTTTTTCTTAACAATTTCTTCAGCAATTGATTTTGGAACTTCAGCATAGTGATCAAAGTACATTGTATAAGTACCGCGACCTTGAGTGTTAGAACGTAATGAAGTTGCATAACCGAACATTTCTGAAAGTGGTACAAAAGCATTTACAACTTGTGCGTTACCACGAGGTTCCATACCATCAACACGTCCACGACGAGATGTTACGTCACCCATGATGTCACCCATGTACTCTTCAGGCATTTCGATTGTAACTTTCATCATTGGTTCTAAGATAACTGGATCACATTTTTTAGCTGCTTCTTTAAGCGCTAATGATGCAGCAATTTTGAAGGCCATTTCTGATGAATCGACATCATGGTATGAACCATCAAATAATCTAGCTTTAACATCAATTAAAGGATAACCAGCTAATACACCGTTTTCCATTGAATCTTTAAGACCTGCTTCAACTGATGGAATGTATTCACGAGGAACTACACCACCAACGATAGCGTTTTCGAATTCGAAACCGCCACCTGTTTCATTAGGTGAGAATTCAATTTTAACGTCACCATATTGACCACGACCACCTGATTGACGAGCAAATTTACCTTGAACTTCAGCTGATGTTTTAAATGTTTCACGGTATGAAACCATTGGCGCACCAACATTACATTCAACGTTAAATTCTTTCTTCATACGGTCTACTAAGATATCTAAGTGAAGTTCACCCATACCACCGATAATAACTTGTCCAGTTTCATCGTCAGTGTGTGCATGGAATGTTGGATCTTCTTCTTGTAACTTAACTAAAGCTGTAGTCATTTTGTCTTGGTCTGCTTTAGATTTAGGTTCAACTGATAAGTGAATAACAGGTTCTGGGAAATCCATAGATTCCAAGATGATGTCATTCTTCTCACCACATAAAGTATCACCAGTACCAGTATCTTTAAGACCTACCGCAGCTGCGATATCTCCTGAATATACTGTGTTTAACTCTTGACGAGAGTTAGCGTGCATTTGTAGTAAACGACCTACACGTTCACGTTTGTTCTTCGTAGAGTTTTTAACGTAAGAACCTGATGTTAACGTACCTGAGTAAACACGGAAGAATGTTAATTTACCAACATAAGGGTCAGTCATTACTTTGAACGCTAAAGCAGCGAACTCAGCATTGTCATCAGCTTTTGCGATAACTTCTTCTTCTGGGTTGTCAGCACGGTGACCAACGATTGGTTTTACGTCTAACGGTGATGGTAAGTAATCAATTACTGCGTTAAGCATTAATTGAACACCTTTGTTTTTGAAAGCTGTACCAACAAGAACTGGATAGAATTCAATGTTGTTTGTAGCTTCACGGATAGCATCTTTTAATTCAGAGACAGAAATCTCTTCATCAGCAAGATATTTCTCCATTAATTCATCATTAGTTTCAGCTACTGCTTCAATTAATGTTGAACGAGCTTCTTCAGCTCTTTCTTTATGATCTTCAGGAATTTCAATTTCTTCAATTTCAGTTCCTAAGTCATTGTTGTATTTGAAACATTTCATTTCAACTAGGTCGATGATTGCTTCAAATTCGTCTTCTGCACCAATTGGTAATTGGATTGGTTGTGCATTTGCTTGTAAACGGTCATGGATAGTGCTTACTGCGTATTCGAAGTTAGCTCCTAATTTGTCCATTTTGTTAACGAAAACAATACGAGGTACGCTATAAGTTGTTGCCTGGCGCCAAACTGTTTCAGTTTGAGGTTCAACACCTGATTGAGCGTCTAATACTGTTACTGCGCCATCAAGTACACGTAATGAACGTTCAACTTCTACAGTGAAGTCTACGTGTCCAGGTGTATCGATGATGTTAACACGGTGGTCATCCCACTGTGCTGTTGTTGCTGCAGATGTGATAGTGATACCACGATCTTGCTCCTGTTCCATCCAGTCCATTTGTGAAGCACCTTCATGTGTTTCACCAATTTTATGGATACGTCCAGTATAGTAAAGAATACGTTCAGTCGTAGTTGTTTTACCAGCATCGATGTGAGCCATGATACCGATATTACGTGTTCTATCTAAACTAAAATCTCTAGCCATGTATTTTTCTCCTTCCAGTATAACTGCGAATAAATACTATAAATATGGCGATGCCCTAAACACGAACCTGTGATAGTAATCTATCAATATGGAACATGTTCAGGGAAACAGCTACTATCCTACCAGCGATAGTGAGCGAATGCTTTGTTAGCTTCAGCCATTTTGTGTGTGTCTTCACGTTTCTTAACTGCGCCACCAGTGTTGTTAGCAGCATCTAAGATTTCGTTAGCTAAACGTTCTTCCATAGTTTTTTCACCACGAAGACGTGAATAGTTAACTAACCAACGAAGACCTAATGTAGTACGACGTTCTGGACGAACTTCTACTGGTACTTGATAGTTAGAGCCACCAACACGGCGAGCTTTAACCTCTAATACTGGCATAATGTTATCGATAGCTTCTTCAAATACTTCAACTGCTTCACGACCACTACGTTCTTTAACTAAGTCGAATGCAGAATAAAGAATTCTTTGTGCTGTTCCACGTTTACCGTCTAACATAATTTTGTTGATCAATTTTGTAACTAATTTAGAGTTGTGAATTGGATCTGGTAATACGTCTCTTTTTGGTACTGATCCTTTACGAGGCATAATATAAATCCTCCCTTCCGATTATAATATAATTCTTTAGTTTATAGCGAAAATTTACGCAATCTTAAACTTATTTTTTAGGTTTTTTAGTTCCGTATAATGAACGGCCTTGTCTACGTCCATCAACACCTGAAGTATCAAGTGCACCACGTACAATATGGTAACGCACACCAGGTAAGTCTTTTACACGTCCACCACGTACAAGTACAACACTGTGTTCTTGTAAGTTATGTCCGATACCAGGAATGTACGCATTGATTTCAATGTTGTTAGACAAACGAACACGAGCATATTTACGTAACGCAGAGTTAGGTTTTTTAGGTGTCATTGTTCCTACACGAGTACAAACACCACGTTTTTGTGGAGAA
The DNA here is from genome assembly GCF_043107035.1 of Staphylococcus sp. 231237_7MaSpsaltlick. NCBI lineage: Bacteria > Bacillati > Bacillota > Bacilli > Caryophanales > Staphylococcaceae > Staphylococcus > Staphylococcus sp. 231237_7MaSpsaltlick. The sequence goes on along the minus strand of NZ_JBICNX010000023.1, from coordinate 32,510 downwards.
TTTAAGTCAGTAAATTTTTTCTTTTTACTGTTAAAGTTTCTATTTAATGCTGGTGAATCAGATTTTTTAGATTTACTTTGTCTAGGCTTACGTACCAATTGGTTAATAGTTGGCATTGAATGTTCCTCCTCTCTTCATTTATAATCCCACACATCCAGGTGGTTCATTTTAAGGGTAAATAAAATTTAGTAAGAATGATTCTTACTAATCTCATTTTAATAATGCAACAATTGTTGCACTAACGTTTATACCTACATATTCTCCTAAAGCCTTTTGGCTTTTGAAAAATGAAACAGGCATGTGTTTGTGATTGATTTGGCTTAACACGCGAGTCATAAGATGAATCTCAACGTCTTCAGCGATAATCAATGATGTAACTTGATCTCTATTCAAAGCTTTGAGCGTTTGTTTAAGACCAATAACATGATGTTGTTTGTTAAAGCGTGCAACTTTTTCATTAGACATCAAAATATCCTCCAAAGTTCTGCTTGCATCAACCTTAATAATAATAACACTTTCAGTACTGCTGAGTCAACTTTTATTCGTACTTTTCAATAAAAATTTTAAAAACATCAGAAGTCGGATAGAAACCACAATTTCAAATGTGATTTCCTAGTTCCACTTCTATAGTCAATAGCATTAAAGAGCCCGAGACATCTAATAACATCTCGGACTCTATGTTTATTGAATACTAAATATTATATTTCAGTAGTTTGAGCTTCTTCAATAATTTCAGTATCTGGTGTTGCTTTGTCGTATTCAACGTCTCTATAACGTCTCATACCTGTACCAGCTGGAATCAATTTACCAATAATAACGTTCTCTTTAAGTCCGAGTAAGTTATCACGTTTACCTTTGATTGCTGCATCTGTAAGCACACGAGTTGTTTCTTGGAATGAAGCTGCTGATAAGAAGCTTTCAGTTTCAAGTGAAGCTTTCGTGATACCTAGTAATACTGGTTTAGCTGTTGCAGGACGTTTACGTTCTTTGAACGCTTCACGGTTAGCATCAGTAAAGCTATGAATATCTACTAATGAACCAGGTAATAATTTAGTATCTCCTGCTTCAATGATACGTACTTTACGTAACATTTGTCTTACCATAACTTCAACGTGTTTATCATCGATTTCAACACCTTGCATACGGTAAACTTTTTGAACTTCTTTTAATAGATAACTTTCTGTTGCGTTTAGACCTGATACAGATAAATAGTTCTTAGGCTCAATTGAACCTTCAGTAAGTACTTCACCACGTTCAACACCTTGTCCAACTTCAACTTTCAATCTTGAAGTACCAGAAGCTAGATAAGATTTCGTTTCGTTAGCACCTTTAATTACGATCTCTTGTTGACGGTCTTTAGCAAGCTTAATGTCATCAACGACACCTTCGATTTCAGTAATCACGGCTTGTCCTTTAGGATTACGTGCTTCGAAAATCTCTTGGATACGAGGAAGACCTTGTGTGATATCGCTACCTGCTACACCACCTGTGTGGAATGTACGCATTGTAAGCTGTGTACCTGGTTCACCAATTGATTGGGCAGCAATTGTACCAACTGCTTCACCAACTTCAACTTTTTCACCAGTCGCAAGGTTTTTACCGTAACATTTTTCACATACACCATGACGTGTATTACATGTAAATGCTGAACGGATATACATTTCTTCGATACCTGCATCTGTAATTTTCTTAGCAATGTCTGGTGTAACTAATTGATCTGGGTTAACAATAACTTCATCTGTCTCTGGATGACGGATTGTTTCTTTAGAATAACGACCTTCAATACGTTCAATGAATGGTTCTATCATTTCTGTACCTTCTTTGATATCAGAAACAAGTAAGCCACGGTCAGTACCACAATCTTCTTCACGGACAATGACATCTTGAGCCACGTCAACAAGACGACGAGTAAGATAACCTGAATCGGCAGTCTTAAGTGCTGTATCGGCAAGACCTTTACGCGCACCGTGAGTAGAGATGAAGTATTCTAATACTGTTAAACCTTCACGGAATGATGAAGTGATTGGTAATTCAATAATCTCACCAGAAGGCGCGGCCATAAGTCCACGCATACCAGCTAACTGTGTAAAGTTAGATGCGTTACCACGGGCACCAGAGTCACTCATCATAAAGATTGGGTTTGTTTCTTCAAGTGATCCCATTAGTTCATTTTGAATTTGGTCTTTTGCATCAGTCCAAATTTCAATTACAGCATTGTAACGTTCGAAATCAGTAATTAAACCACGATTGAACTGTTTCGTTACTTTATCAACTAATTTTTCATGTTCATCAAGGATATCTTGTTTATCTGGTAATACCACGATATCAGACACACCAACAGTAATACCTGCTTTAGATGAGAACTTGAATCCTAAGTCTTTCATTCTGTCTAACATCATTGACGTATCAGTGATGCTGAAACGGTTAAACACTTCGGCAATAACATTTCCTAAGAAATTTTTATTGAACGGTTTAACTAATTCTTGCTCATCAAAGTAAGCTTTCAATCCACCTTCACCAATTTCTGTTGGTGCAATGAAATATCTTTCCGGTGTTTTATTTTCTAAATTTGTTTGTGTCGGCTCGTTAATATATGCGAATGAATCTGGAATGATTTCATTGAATATTACTTTACCAACAGAAGTTAACAAGATTTTTTTGTTTTGTTCTTCAGTAAACGTTGGATTATTGAATGATGATGCGTGTACGCCAATACGTGTATGCAAGTGAACATAGCCATTTGCATAAGCTTTGAGCACTTCATTTGTATCATTATAAATCGTACCAGTGTTCACAGCTTCTTTACGTTCAAGAGTTAAGTAATAGTTACCTAATACCATATCTTGTGATGGCGTAACAACTGGTTTACCATCTTTAGGATTCAAGATGTTTTGCGCAGCTAACATTAACATACGCGCTTCAGCTTGTGCCTCTTTAGATAATGGTACGTGAACAGCCATTTGGTCACCATCAAAGTCAGCATTGTAAGCTGTTGTAGCAAGTGGATGTAGACGAATGGCACGACCTTCAACTAATGTAGGTTCGAAGGCTTGGATACCTAATCTGTGAAGTGTAGGGGCACGGTTTAAAAGAACTGGATGTTCTTTAATTACGTCTTCCAATACATCCCATACTTCGTCATCCATACGCTCAATTTTACTTTTCGCGTTTTTGATGTTTGTTGCAATTTCACGCTGAACTAACTCTTTCATAATGAAAGGTTTGAATAGCTCTAATGCCATTTCTTTAGGTAGACCACATTGATACATCTTCAAGCTTGGTCCAACTGCGATAACTGAACGACCTGAGTAGTCAACACGTTTACCTAATAAGTTTTGACGGAAACGACCTTGTTTACCTTTTAACATATGTGAAAGTGATTTTAATGGACGGTTCCCTGGTCCAGTAACTGGACGACCACGACGACCATTATCGATAAGTGCGTCAACAGCTTCTTGTAACATACGTTTTTCGTTTTGAACGATAATGCCAGGAGCACCTAAGTCTAATAAACGTTTCAAACGGTTATTACGGTTAATAACACGACGATATAAGTCATTTAAATCACTTGTTGCGAAACGGCCACCATCTAATTGAACCATTGGTCTGATTTCAGGTGGAATGATAGGAAGTACGTCTAAAATCATCCATGCTGGATTATTACCAGAATGTCTAAATGATTCAACAACTTCTAAACGTTTGATTGCACGTGTAAGTCTTTGACCAGTAGCTGATTCTAACTCATCACGTAAATGTTTAAGTTCAGCATCTAAGTCTATTTCTTCAAGTAATTCTTTAATACCTTCAGCGCCCATTTTAGCAGTGAATTTGCCTGGGAATTTATCGTAGTACTCTCTAAATTCAGCTTCAGATAATAATGTCTTCTTCTCTAACCCGGTTGGACCTGGATTAACAACAACGTATGAAGCAAAGTAAATAACTTCTTCTAACGCTCTTGGTGACATGTCTAATAATAGACCCATACGACTTGGAATACCTTTGAAGTACCAAATGTGAGATACAGGTGCAGCTAGTTCAATGTGCCCCATTCTTTCACGGCGCACTTTAGATTTAGTTACTTCTACGCCACATCTGTCACAAACCATACCTTTATAGCGTACACGTTTGTATTTACCACAACTACATTCCCAGTCTTTTGTAGGTCCAAATATTCTTTCACAGAATAGACCATCTTTTTCTGGTTTTAAAGTACGATAGTTAATTGTTTCTGGCTTTTTAACCTCACCAAAAGACCATGAACGGATTTTTTCGGGTGAAGCAAGTCCTATTTTCATATAATGGAAATTATTTACATCAATCAAGGAGCCTACCTCCTTCAATTTAGATTAGCTGTGCAAATTGATTGATTGCTCTATATCAATAATAGAATAACCAATGTAGAGACTTAGTCTATTTCTGAACTTCATCTCTACAAGGCTATTCATTTATAAACTTAAATGCAATTAGTCTGTAACTTCTTTTTGTGATTGCGGTGCATCTTTTTGTTGAAGATCCACTTTACGCTCAACGACATCATCATCTTCATTGTCTTGCATGTCAATTTCATTGTCATGCTCATCCATGATTTTAACGTCTAGGCCTAAACTTTGTAATTCTTTCATCAATACTCGGAATGATTCTGGAACACCAGGTTTAGTGATGTTTTCACCTTTAACAATAGATTCGTATGTCTTAACACGTCCTACTGTATCATCTGATTTATAAGTTAAAATTTCTTGAAGTGTATATGCAGCACCGTAAGCTTCAAGTGCCCATACTTCCATCTCACCGAAACGTTGTCCACCGAATTGTGCTTTACCACCAAGTGGTTGTTGCGTTACTAATGAGTATGGTCCAGTTGAACGCGCATGTAATTTATCGTCAACCATGTGTGCAAGTTTCAACATGTACATTACGCCGACTGAAATTCTATTATCGAATGGTTCACCAGTACGTCCATCGTATAAGACGGTTTTACCATCACGTGCCATACCAGCTTCTTCGATTGTTGACCATACGTCTTCATCACTTGCACCATCAAATACTGGTGATGCAACATGGATACCTAAGTTTTTAGCAGCCATACCTAAGTGGAGCTCTAATACTTGTCCGATATTCATACGTGATGGTACACCTAGAGGGTTCAACATGATATCAATTGGTGTACCGTCTGGTAGATAAGGCATATCTTCTTCAGGAACAAGTTTAGAAATTACACCTTTGTTACCATGACGACCACACATCTTATCTCCTACGTGAATCTTACGTTTTTGAACGATATAAACACGAACTAATTGGTTAACACCTGGAGATAACGTATCGTCTCCTTCTTCACGGTTAAAGACTTTAACATCTAGAACAATACCACCTGCACCATGAGGTACGCGTAATGATGTATCGCGAACTTCACGTGCTTTTTCACCGAAGATTGCGTGTAATAAACGTTCTTCTGCAGTTAATTCTGTCACACCTTTAGGTGTTACTTTACCTACTAAGATATCTCCATCATTAACTTCAGCACCGACATATACAATACCACGGTCATCTAAGTTTTTAAGCGCACTATCTGAAACGTTTGGAATATCACGTGTGATTTCTTCAGGCCCTAGTTTTGTATCACGTGCTTCTGATTCATACTCTTCAATATGGATAGAAGTATATACGTCATCTTTAACTAGGCGTTCACTCATGATTACAGCATCCTCATAGTTATAACCGTCCCAAGTCATGAAACCAACAACTACGTTTCTACCTAATGCCATTTCACCAAGTTCCATAGAAGGACCATCAGCTAAAATTTCGCCTCTTGCCACTACGTCGCCAGAAGCAACGATAGGTCTTTGGTTATAACATGTACCAGTGTTTGAACGTTTAAACTTAGCTAATGGGTAGCGATCTAATTCGCCTTCGTATTCTTGGCCATCTTCTTCAATAAGTTGACGAACAAGGATTTCATTAGATTCAACGTGTTCAACACGGCCTTTACGTTTTGCAACAATTGCCGCACCAGAATCACGTGCTGCCACGTGCTCCATACCTGTACCAACAAATGGTGATTCAGGGTTCATCAATGGCACTGCTTGACGTTGCATGTTTGCGCCCATCAATGCACGGTTAGAGTCATCGTTTTCTAAGAAAGGAATACATGCTGTCGCAGCAGAAACAACTTGTTTTGGTGAAACGTCCATGTAGTCCATTTTTTCTTTAGCCATAACTGTGTTATTACCACGGAAACGACAAACGACTTCATCATCTAGGAAACGACCATTTTCATCTAATTTAGAGTTGGCTTGTGCTACCACATAGCTATCCTCTTCATCAGCTGTTAAGTAATCGATTTGATCAGTAATGCTGTTTGTTTCAAGGTCTACTTTACGATACGGCGTTTCAATGAAACCAAATTCATTTACACGTGCATAACTAGACAATGAGTTGATAAGTCCAATATTTGGACCCTCAGGCGTTTCGATTGGACACATACGACCATAGTGAGAATAGTGAACGTCACGTACTTCCATTTGAGCACGTTCACGTGTTAAACCACCGGGTCCTAGAGCAGATAAACGACGTTTGTGCGTTAACTCTGCTAATGGATTAGCTTGGTCCATAAATTGTGATAATTGTGAACTACCAAAGAACTCTTTGATAGATGCAATAACAGGACGAATATTGATTAATTGTTGCGGTGTTACAGAATCTGTGTCTTGAATTGACATTCTTTCACGTACCACACGCTCCATTCTTGATAAACCAATACGGAATTGGTTTTGTAACAATTCACCTACTGAACGTAGACGACGGTTACCAAGGTGGTCAATATCATCTGTGAAACCAATACCACTTAATAAGTTAAAGAAGTATGACATTGATGAAATAATATCTGCTGGAGTAATACATTTCACTTCTGAATCAGGGAATGCATTACCAATCACTGTCGTTGTACGTCCTTCTTCATCATTAGGGACATAAACTTTAATTGATTGAATCTCAACAGGTTCATCAATCACTGTACCTTCTAATTCAAAGACTTCACTGTTAGCATTTGATTCTAGTACATCCATGATTTCATCTAAATTACGACGATCAAGTACTGTACCTTCTTCAGCTACGATTTCACCTGTTTCAGAATTAACAATTGGTTCTGCTAATTTTTGGTTAAACAAGCGATGTTTCAAGTGAAGTTTTTTGTTTGCTTTATAACGACCTACACTTGCTAAATCATAACGTTTCGGATCGAAGAAACGTGAGTATAAAAGACTCTTAGCATTTTCGACTGTAGGTGGTTCACCAGGGCGTAAACGCTCATAGATTTCTAATAGCGCTTGATCTGTATTTTCTGTACCATCTTTTTCTAACGTATTACGTAAATATTCGTTTTCACCTAAAAGATCAACGATTTCTTGATCAGTAGAGAAACCTAAAGCACGTAATAATACTGTTAATGGTAACTTTCTTGTTCTATCAATACGTACATATACTACATCTTTAGCATCAGTTTCATATTCTAACCATGCACCACGGTTTGGAATAATTGTTGCATCGAAGTTTGTACGGCCGTTTTTATCTAGTTTTTCATTGAAGTATACGGATGGTGAACGAACTAATTGTGATACGATAACACGTTCAGCACCGTTAATTACGAATGTACCTGTATCTGTCATTAATGGGAAATCACCCATAAACACTTCTTGTTCTTTTACTTCGCCAGTTTCTTTGATAATTAAACGCACTTTAACACGTAGAGGTGCAGAATACGTTGTATCACGGTTTTTTGATTCTTCTAAATCATATTTCGGTTCTCCGAGTCTATAATCTACAAACTCTAAAGATAGATTGCCTGTGAAATCTTCAATCGGTGAAATGTCTCTAAACATTTCTAATAAACCTTCTTCTAAGAACCAATCGTAAGACTTAGTTTGAATCTCAATTAAATTCGGTAATTCTAATACCTCTGAAATTCTCGCATAGTTTCTACGTTTACGATGTCTTCCATATTGGACAAATTGACCTGCCAAACAGATTCACCCCTCAAAAATTGCGTGTTTACTTTTAGTAAATCACCAAATATAATTAGACAAAAAGAAAACGGTAGCATACTTATGACACCATTTTCTATTTCACCTTATATACATTGTTAATTTATACGTAAAAGTACACACTTATTGAACATAATTTTTTACATTCTATTACTATATCAGAATACAGCTACTTAATCAACCTTTTACACTTCTTAAAATGTAATAGCCTTTGCTTTTTTCTAATACTTCAACATTGTCGAATGTTTCTTGCATTTTTTTCTTTGCAGATGGCATACCTTGCTTTTTTTGAATTACTACAAAAAGTTCGCCATCAAGTTTTAATTTAACATAAGCGTCTTCCAAAATGCGATGTACAACTTCTTTTCCTGCTCTAATCGGCGGATTAGTAAGGACAAAGTCATACGTGTTGTCTTCTACTTGTGATAAACCATCACTTTCTTTAACTTCAACATTGTCTATACGGTTTCTTTTTTTATTTTTTCTTGATAAATTTAGCGCGCGTTGATTCACATCAACCATTGTCACTTCGTGGTGTGGGGAAACTTTCGCAATCATTAAACCGATAGGGCCATAGCCACAACCAACATCTATGATATTCTTTGTAGGACCAGGGGGATATGTTTTCAAAAAAGTTTTCACTAGTAAATCAGATCCAAAATCTATTTTCCCTTTTGAAAATACACCAGCATCTGTTACAAGTTCTAAATCATGGTTATCGTAGGAGTACGTAAAAAGCGATTCTTCACTTTCTACTTCAGGATTTTCATCATAATAATGACTCATGACTACACCTCTTTTAATCTAATTCGTCTTAGATTAATACTATACCCAAATATTTTAAATTTCGACTTCAAAGCCTTCATTTAAATATTAAAAATAGGTAATAGATAAAATAAGATAAAACCCCGTTATAGTAATAACGGGGTTTTCATTTCTCAAAGACTTCAGATAGTCCATGATACGCTTAATATCAACGTACCGAAGCAGTTAATGCATTAAGCTACACGAACCATCTTCCATATATAATTATCAACTGTTAACCAGCAGAAATTATTTTAATTCTACTGTTGCGCCAGCTTCTTCTAATGTTTCTTTAAGTTGTTCAGCTTCTTCTTTAGGTAAAGCTTCTTTAACTACTTTAGGAGCTCCGTCAACTAATTCTTTAGCATCTTTTAATCCTAAGCCAGTTGCTTCTTTAACAGCTTTAACGACTTTGATTTTTGATGATCCAGCTGAAGTTAATTCAACATCGAAATCAGTTTTTTCAGCTTCAGCGTCTCCGCCACCAGCTGCGCCTGCTGCTGCTACTGGAGCTGCTGCAGTTACACCAAATTCTTCTTCAATTGCTTTTACTAAGTCGTTTAATTCTAAAACTGACATTTCTTTAATCGCTTCAATGATTTGTTCTTGATTAGCCATTTTTAATATTCCTCCATTAATTTTAATTAGTTTATGCGCAATTACTCAGCGCTTTCTTCTTTAGATTCTTTCTCTTCTCCAACAGCTTTAACCGCATAAGCGAAGTTGCGTACTGGAGCTTGTAATACTGATAATAGCATAGAAACAAGACCGTCGTGTGATGGTAATGTACCAACAGTGTTAACTTCTTCTGCAGAAATAACGTTGCCTTCCATAACACCTGTTTTAATTTCTAATGCTTGATGTTCTTTTGCAAATCCTGCGATAACTTTTGCTGGAGCAACAACATCTTCTGTTGAAGTAGCAACTGCAGTAGGACCTACTAAGAATTCATCTAAACCGTCGATACCAGCTTTTTCTGCTGCACGGCGAACCATAGTGTTTTTGTAAACTTTGTACTCAACACCAGCTTCACGTAATTGTGAACGTAATTCAGTTACTTCAGCAACGCTTAGACCACGATAGTCAACGATAACTGTAGATACTGAGTTTTTAAGTTGTTCAGCAATAATATCAACTTCTTGTTTTTTTGCATCGATGATAGCAGACATTTAGACACCTCCATAGATTTTAGTTTGGTGCTTTTAATTTTGAAGTAATCATTAACGAATCGTATTCGCTTGGTATTACTCAATAAAAAAAGCACTTTCTACCCGTGGCAAAAAGTGCTTGAAAGATCTAAATTCTTCACGTTCAAGTCAATTTTAGCCTCGGTAGGATTTAATTTTAAGTTATTACTAACTCCTACTGTCTTAGGTAAAATAATACATTAACCAATATAACTAAATTAATGTACTATGTCAATATTTTTTTAAAGGCTGAAAGCATAAACTTTCAGCCTAAATAACTTTTATTTTAATAGATTAAAGTTTGATGCTTGAAGTATCAACTTTAACTCCAGGACCCATTGTTGTAGTTACAGCAATAGATTTGAAGTACGTACCTTTAGCTGAAGCAGGTTTTGCTTTAGTTAATACGTCTTGTAAAGCTCTGAAGTTTTCAACAAGTTTGTCTGTATCAAATGATGTTTTACCAATTGATGCGTGAACAATACCTGATTTCTCAGCACGGTATTCTACTTTACCAGCTTTGATTTCTTCAACTGCTTTTTTAACGTCCATAGTTACTGTTCCAGTTTTAGGGTTTGGCATTAAACCTTTAGGTCCTAATACACGACCAAGTTTACCAACTTCACCCATCATGTCTGGTGTAGCTACTACTACGTCAAAATCAAACCAACCTTGTTGGATTTTTTCTACGTATTCGCCTTCGCCAACGAAATCTGCACCTGCTGCTTCTGCTTCAGCTGCTTTTTCTCCTTTAGCGAACACTAATACACGTTGTGATTTACCAGTACCGTTTGGTAGCACTACTGCTCCACGGATTTGTTGGTCATTTTTACGTGTATCAATACCTAAACGGAATGCTACTTCAACTGATGCGTCAAAGTTAGCAATGTTTGTTTCTTTAGCTAGTTCAACAGCTTCTTGTACATCGTAATGTTTTAAGCGATCGATTTTGCTAGCTGCTTCTTGATATCTTTTGCTTTTTTTAGCCATTTCATGTTCCTCCTTTAGTGGTTTTAGCGGAATTTCCTCCCACATTTACTTGCTTTCACAAGTTAAGAGCAGATAACAGAGAGGTATAAATTATGTTTTATCTTAGAATTAAATTCCTTAATAAATGACATTTTTCCTCATATTACGACAATATTGAACGCTGTCATCATGTTTGTCATTTCTGTCATCTGCTTCTATCGTCAATCTATATATTCATTAATGTTTTTATTATTGAACTGTGATTCCCATACTACGAGCAGTACCTTCAATGATACGAACTGCCGCTTCTTCGTCTGAAGCGTTTAAATCTTGCATTTTTTGGTTCGCAATTTCACGTACTTGATCTTTAGTTACTGTAGCAACTTTGTTTTTATTAGGTTCGCCTGAACCTTTTTCAACGCCTGCTGCTTTTTTAAGTAATACTGGAGCCGGTGGTGTTTTTGTAATAAATGTAAATGAACGGTCTTCATAAACACTGATTTCTACCGGAATGATTAAACCTGCGTCTTCTTGTGTACGTGCGTTGAATTCCTTACAGAATCCCATAATGTTCACACCCGCTTGACCTAATGCTGGACCAACTGGTGGTGCTGGATTTGCTTTCCCTGCAGGAATTTGTAATTTAACTACTTTTTCTACTTTTTTAGCCACGATGTGCACCTCCTTGATATCGTGATGTGGTCACAGGACTGAGTTTTGTCCTCCCACTCTTCTACATTTCGTGACGAAATGAACGCTCTATGAGCGCGACCACAGTATTATAACATTAATTCATTACGTAAAGCAATGGTAAAATGTAAGTTTTTTTTATAGAACCCCTTATCATTTTAATGATTAGGGGTTCTTAACGCATGAGCCTCGCTCATGTGTTCCTCTATTTTCATCATTTTAATGATTAGGGGTTCTTAATGCATGAGCCCTGGCTCATGTGTTCCTCTATCTTTATCATTGTAATGATTAGGGTTCTTAATGCATGTCATGTAAAGTAATATTTCTTGCTTTAGCAAGTTTAGCACTTCTTAATATAAGTGCTATTGCACTTATATTCCCTTATAATTTTTCTACTTGGTCAAACTCCACTTCTACCGGTGTTTCTCTACCAAACATGTCTACAAGAACAGTAAGTTTGAATTTATCAGTTTCAATTTCTTGAATTTCTCCAACTTGGTTAGCAAATGGTCCTGATTTAATTCTCACTTGTTCACCTAATTCAACTTGGACATCAATCGTTTTCTCTTTCATGCCCATTTGTTTAAGAATGAAGCGTGCTTCTTCAGGAAGTAATGGATTAGGTTTTGATCCAGCACCAGCCGAACCAACAAATCCTGTTACACCAGGTGTGTTTCTTACTATATACCATGATTCATCAGTCATAACCAATTCAACTAACACATAACCAGGGAAAGTTTTTTTACTTAATGTTTTGGCTTTGCCATCTTTAACTTGTGTCTCTTCTTCTTCTGGTATAACAACTCTGAATATTTTTTCGGTCATATTCATAGATTCAACACGTTTTTCTAAATTCTTTTTAACTTTATTCTCATAACCAGAATAAGTATGCACAGCATACCAACGCTTTGCGCCGACTTCTTCAGACATGTCGTCACTCCTATCTATTTAATTAATTCTATAATTCTACCAATTCCTAAGTCTAAGGCATAGAAGAACACTAAGAAAAATACTACTGTAGCTACAACAATGACTGTGTATTTAAATAATTCTTCTTTCGTTGGCCAACTTGTCTTTTCCATTTCTGACTTTACGCCTTGGAAGAAATTTTCTTTTTTAGCCATTTATAAGACCTCCGTATATTTCGTTATTCCTTATTTGCTTATTCCATACAACAAATCAAGCAAATACAATACTCTCATCTTAATTTGGAAGGGCATGTTTACTCAATCGTGAACTTTCATATGTCGTTATATTATTTTGATTCCTTGTGCAACGTATGTGCATTACATCTCGAACAAAACTTTTTTAATGCTAATCTAGATGTTAGATTACTTTGTTTGGGAACGTTATAATTTCTACTACCACATACATCACAATTTAATGGTACTTTTTTCATTAGACTTCCCCTTACTCATTATAATACCAATCTACTATACATAACATCTGAGTCAATTGTCAATCGTCAAACGTGGACCTACACACGCAATACAACTCTTTTCACTAACAATCATAAATCTTTGAATTGTGCTAATCATCATTCATCTATATGATGTCTTAGTTTTATTTTACAACGATGTATCGCGTTGTAAACTACTTTCTTCTCTAACTTTAATAATTGAGCAATTTCTTTCGGCTTATAATCTTTTAACAAATAAATGATAACCATTCGTTCTAACTTAGTTAACTTCAACATACATTGTTGTATATGTTCGCCTACTTCTATAGCTAGGATGTGTTTGTCTATAGGGTGTTCCATCTTGTTATTATTGTAAGATACTATAAACTCATTAATCAATAAAGTTTGTATTTCATAACCATAAAACTTCTTGCGAATATAGTCATTTTTAACATTTTTAATAACACGATTCACATAATGTTCAATAGGTGTAGTATCCTTAAAGTCGAAATGTTTAAAAGCTTGATAAAGTTTAATAAGCACCTCTTGGCATAAATCCTCTTGATCATTCGGATGAATAGAGAAGTGTTTTAACCTTTTACGAATTAAAGGCATGAGCGTCGTAAATATTTTTGGTAATTCTTGTTTTTCAAAAGTGATTTGTGCTGAATTTTTCAAGGATGTAAAGTCATTGTTGTTTTGTTCTAACATAGCAGCTTCCTTTCTTAAAAAGTAAAGATAGGATACAGCGGCTATGGCAAAAAAATCAAGTAGACAATAATTTTATTGATGATTGTCTCCGCGTCTAAGTTTTTCAAATTCTTCTAAAATTTCATTTGAAAGTTCTATCCTTGTTCGCGGCTTTTGTTCATTAAAGCCATCTAGTTTTTTAGACACAGACATTTCATTTTCTCTTAAGTCTCTCCACATTTCTCGTGAAGATACACGATATGCTCCAGCGCCAAATATTGCATGTTGTTCACTCATATCGCTCGTGACAACTGTAATGTGTCTAGTATGCTTATCATATAAGTCATACACATAGCGTTCAATATAGCTGTCTGCTGTTTCTTTTTCTTTGGTGAATATCGTTTTAACGCCATGATACATATATTCAGAATGGGCACCTGATTGCTCATAAGCATCAAAAACACAGACCACTTCATCAGCAATTACTGCATTGTAGTTTGCTATCGCTATAAGCAATTGTTCACGTGCTTCTTCAAGATTATCTTGCGCAATACGGCTCAATTCCTGCGAATGACCAATCATATTATATCCATCAATGATTAAGTACCTATCCTTCATGTCTTATCTCCAGTGTTGTTACGTTTACGAAATACCTCGTACATCATTAAACTCGCTGCTACAGAGGCGTTCAAGCTATTTACATGTCCAACCATCGGGATATTGATATAAAAGTCACATTTTTCTTTTACTAAACGACTCATACCTTGGCCTTCGCTACCAATAACGATTGCTAACGGCATCGCTACATCCATTTCTCTATAGTCCGTAGAGTTATCCGCTTCTGTACCCACAACCCAATAGCCATTGTCTTTTAATGTTTCAATTGTATTGGCTAAATTGGTCACTCTCATAACTGGTATATGTTGAATCGCACCAGTAGATGCTTTAGCTACAGTTTGTGTTAACGCTACTGACCGTCTCTTAGGTATGATGACGCCATCAACACCTGAAGCATCTGCAGTTCTCAAGATAGAACCTAAATTATGCGGATCCTCCAAACCATCTAATATTAATACCGTAGATAGTTTATCTTGTGCTTTTTGCTTTTCTAAAAACGCATCAAAATCTGCATATTCGTATGGCGCAATATAAGCTGCTATCCCTTGATGAGGAGAGTCAGATAATCCATCAATTTTTGATTTTGGCACTGATTGAACTATAATTTTTCTATTATTTGCCTTTTTTAAAATTTCATTAATTTGGCCTTTTTTGATAGTATCTTGAATTAAAATTTTATTAATTGTATGCCCTGAAACGATTGCTTCTTTCACAGCATGTCGCCCAACGATTACGATCTCTTCCATATTATCACTACCTTTCGTTTACATTTTGTACGATGCTTTCCAATAAAGCTGTCAAACGTTCTTGTTCTTTTTCTAAATATAAATAGCCAATGACTGCTTCTAAGCCTGAACTTTTTCTATATGTTTGTATATCTGTATTTTTAGCTTTAGTATAACTTTTAGCATTTCTACCTCGACGAACAATATCTAATTCATCTTCAGTGAACCAATCATTTCCCATTAAAAATTCAAGCGTCTGTGCCTGACTTTTAGCAGAGACATAACGTTTGGCTTCTTGATGTAACCTATTAGGTTTCGCTTTTAATTTTAGTACAATATATTCCCTTACGTGTTGATCTAAAACTGCATCGCCCATATAGGCAAGTGTTAGCGGATTTAATAATTTATTATCAATATTAGCCACGTTTAAATCTCACACCCTGAGCCGTGTCTTCAAGTATAATGTTTTGCGCTTTTAATTGGTCGCGAATTTCATCAGCGCGTGCAAAGTCTTTTTCTTTACGGGCATTGTTTCTTTCTTCTATTAAAGCTTCAACTTGCTCATCTAATAATTCGTCATTTGCCTTATCTTTTAACGGAACACCAAGGACATCGCTGAATATTTTGTACACTTCTTTAAAGCGCGCTAAAACTTTTACAGAAGTAGTATTTTCTAACACATATTTATTAGCCAATTTCGCTAAATCATACCAAGCTGTAATTGCATTAGCAGTATTAAAATCGTCGTTCATTACAGTTTCAAATTGTCTTAAAATATTATCGATTTCAGTAATATATGCAGATTGATCCTCTACATCTGTCGCAATTGCTTCGCGTTCTTCAATAGCTTGATAACTATTACGCACACGTTCTAAACCACTTTTCGCCGCTTCAACAAGTTCCATATTATAGTTGATTGGGCTTCTATAGTGTACGCTAATCATGAAAAAGCGTAGAACATCTGGGTCAATTTGTTTAATAATGTCATGTACTAATACAAAGTTACCTAATGACTTACTCATTTTTTCATTATCTATGTTTATAAATCCGTTATGCATCCAATAATTAGCAAAAGGAGCATGGTTATGTGCTTCTGACTGCGCAATTTCATTTTCATGGTGTGGGAATTGTAAATCTGTACCACCTGCGTGAATATCAATTGTCGCACCAAGTTCATGGTATGCCATAACTGAACATTCAATATGCCAACCTGGTCTACCTTCTCCAAATGGACTCTCCCAGCTTATCTCGCCCGGTTTCGCTTTTTTCCATAATGTGAAATCTAATGCGTCTTCTTTTTGTTCACCCTGTTCAATACGTGCGCCTACTTTAAGGTCATTAAGTGATTGATGACTTAATTTGCCATAATCCTCAAATTCACGTGTTCTAAAATAAACATCGCCACCACTTTCATATGCATAGCCTTCGTCCACAAGCTCTTTTATAAACTTGATTATATCACCCATGTGATTCATCACACGTGGATTAGATGTTGCTTTTTTTACATTTAAAGCACCTACGTCTTCATAAAACGCTTCGATGTAACGATCCGCAATTGTTTCAACTGATTCATCCAATTCTTTAGAACGTTTAATTAATTTATCATCAACATCAGTGAAGTTAGATACATAAATCACTTCATAACCTTGATACTCAAAATATCTTCTAACTACGTCATAGTTTATTGCTGGTCTTGCATTACCAATATGAATGTAATTATATACAGTTGGTCCACAAACATACATTCTCACTTTACCTGGTTCAATAGGTTCGAACGTCTCTTTTTGACGTGTTAATGTATTATATAATGTAATCATCTTGAATCTCTCCATTTCTTGTTTTCTCAAGTTGTTTTTCTAATTCTTTTAATTGCTCGTAAATTGGGTCAGGTAAATTACGATGATCAAACGTTTTCCCGATACGTCTACCATCTTGTTTCACGATATGTCCTGGTATTCCTACTACTGTTGAATAACTTGGCACTGAATTTAACACTACTGAATTAGCTCCAATATTCACGTTAGCATTAATTGTTATATTACCAAGCACTTTTGCTCCCGCAGCAATTAATACGTTATCACCAATATCTGGGTGGCGTTTTCCTTTTTCTTTACCCGTGCCGCCTAACGTTACGCCTTGATAAATCGTTACGTTATCACCAATACGACATGTTTCTCCAATGACTACGCCCATGCCATGATCGATAAACAAACGTCTACCAATTTGGGCACCTGGATGTATCTCAATGCCTGTAAAAAAACGTGTGACTTGAGAAATGAGTCTTGCCAATACGTACTTTTTCTTTTTGTACAGCTCATGTGCAATCAAATGGCTCCAAACTGCATGTACACCTGCATAAGATGTAACGACTTCTAACGTAGTACGCGCAGCTGGGTCTTGTTCAAACACCATATTCACATCATCTTTAATTCTTTTCAAAATTTTAAACAAGGTTGCTACCTCCTTATTAAAAAAGCGCCTCTAACTAAAATTGTTAGAGGCGCTTTTGCTTTAGCACGGTTCCACTCTTATTTTAAACACAGTCACTTGTTTAAATGCATTCGCAATTACCCAAAGTTAAACGACTTTTGTTTAATCTTTATAGTTTATTTAGTTTATTTGTACAAAGGTGCATTCCACAATTTCAGTGATGTGCTTGCAGCTACCGCACACTCTCTATACACTTCCATCACGTACTAATCCTTTGCCATTTTCAATGTTAATCATAGGTTGTTTGATGTAATTTTTCAAGTGTTATCTATTTAACACAATCTTTACATGTCACAACTTTACTTTAAACGTATTTTTTCAAGCGAGACAATACTTTTTCTCTACCTAAAACTTCAATTGTATTCGGAAGTTCAGGGCCATGCATTTGGCCAGTCACAGCTACACGGATAGGCATAAATAATTGTTTACCTTTAATACCTGTCTCTTTTTGAACTTCTTTGATTGTTTTTTTAATTTCAGCCGCTTCAAATGGCTCAAGTGCTTCTAATTTACCGTATAAATGGTTCATAAGTTCAGGTACTTGTTCACCATTAATCACTTCTTGCTCGTCGTCACCTAAAATTTGTTCGTCGCGGAAGAATAGTTCTGATAAAGGTACAATTTCTCCAGCATAACTCATTTCTTTTTGATAAAGAGCTACAAGTTTACGTCCCCAGTCTAAATCTTCTTCTGTTGGGTTTTCAGGAATTAACTCTGCTTTAATAAGGTGTGGTAACGCTAATTCAAATACCGTTTCACTGTCTTTTTGCTTCATATATTGGTTATTAACCCAAGCTAGTTTCTGTTTATCGAAAAATGCTGGCGACTTAGATAAACGTTTTTCATCAAAAATCTTAATAAATTCTTCTGGAGAATAGATTTCATCTTCACCTTCTGGTGACCAGCCTAACAATGTAATAAAGTTAAATAATGCTTCTGGTAGATAACCTAAATCACGATATTGTTCGATAAATTGTAAAATTTGTCCATCACGTTTACTTAATTTTTTACGTTCTTCATTAACGATAAGTGACATATGAGCAAACCTAGGCGCTTCCCACCCAAATGTTTCGAAAATCATCAACTGTTTTGGTGTGTTAGAGATATGGTCATCTCCACGAATAACATCAGAAATTTCCATATAATGATCATCTATTGCTACAGCAAAATTATACGTAGGAACGCCATCTTTCTTAACGATAACCCAATCACCCATATTATTTGAATCAAATGAAATTTCGCCTTTTACCATGTCATCAAATGAGAAGGTTGTATCTTTTGGTACACGGAAACGTATAGATGGTTGACGACCTTCAGCTTCGAACTGTTGACGTTCTTCTTCTGTCAAGTGCGCGTGTTTACCACCATAACGTGGCATTTCACCACGTGCGATTTGTTGTTCACGTTCTTCTTCTAATTCATCTTCTGTCATATAACATTTATAGGCTTTATCTTCATCTAATAATTGCTGAATTAACGGGTTATAAATTTCTGCCCGTTCTGACTGACGATAAGGACCATAACCCTTATCTTTATCTACAGACTCATCCCATTCTATGCCTAACCATTTTAAGTTATCAAATTGTGATGATTCTCCATCCACTAAGTTACGTTTACTATCCGTATCTTCAATACGAATTACAAAATCTCCGTCATAATGTTTAGCAAATAAATAGTTAAATAATGCAGTTCTTGCATTACCGATATGCAAATAACCTGTTGGACTTGGCGCATATCTCACTCTTACACGATCACTCATTATGTTCACTCCCGTTTTAAATGTTTATTTTTTATTGGTTAAGTTAATATTCAGATTACACAAATTCACACAGTAAATAGGCCGAACGTGTGTTAACTCGTCTATGCGTAGTTCACCAAGAAAATAACGCTCAACTATTAATAAGTTTATGATTTATCGCTTATTAATCATACCATAGCTTATAATTTTTTAAAGTATCCTATATGAAAAGTACTTTGCATAATTTTATACAAAAGAATAAACAATTCACCTTTATAGAAATACAATTTCGCTATCTATTGTAGCACTTTAACTAGTAATATGATATCTCTGTGCTTAAATTATCCTATAGTTCTACTTATTTTTTCAAGACGTTTATTTACAAAAAATAAAGGTTTCATATGAAATTGTAACTGTAAGCGCTACAATTATATACGAAACCTTTACTTATGAATTAATTTATTTTTTTAGCAAAAATAATTCGACCCGAAGAAGTTTGTAACAAACTTATTACTTCTAAATCGATATGTTCACCAATATGTTTTTTAGCATTATCTACAACAACCATCGTACCATCGTCTAAATAACCTACTGCTTGACCAGACTCTTTACCCATTTTCGTAAGCAGTAGCTTAAAACGATCACCTTGATGTACTGAAGGTTTAATTGCTTCAGATAGGTCATTAACATTTAACGCTTGAATACCTTGAACATGGCACACTTTATTAAGATTAAAATCCGTCGTTATAATATGTGCTCTATAATGTTGTGCTAATTTAATTAACATCGCGTCTATATCACTATGAGACTTAGTTGGATGAATGATTCTTGTTGGATGATTTGTATCATATAATTCATTTAGTATATCTAAACCTCTTTGGCCTTTTTCCCGCTTCACACTGTCATTCGCATCTGCAACGACTTGAAGCTCATTAATAACACCTTGAGGAATTAATATTTCTCCATCAATAAAGCCACACTCGATAATATCTAATATACGGCCGTCGATAATAGCACTTGTATCAATAATTTTAGGCACCGCGTTACGGGCATTAATTGACATTGAACGCGCCATATTTTCTGGTAAAAATAGTAACATTTCATCACGTTTTCGCAAACCAAATTGAAAGCCGAAATAACCTAAAATGATTGTAACTATAATTGGCACAAAATGATTAATGATATTATTGCCGATAATTTGAAAAATAAAAGATATCATAACAGAAATTAATAAACCGATCATTAGTCCAATTGTAGCAAATAATATTTCTACTGCACTTTGACGCATAATTGTTTGTTCTAATTCTTTTAAAGCATATGTTGCTTTTTTAATAAACCAACCAAAGATTAAAAAGAATATAATAATCCCTAGTAGCCCATTGAAATAAGTATTTGTTAATAGGGGTAAATGATTTAGACCAGCGTCATTGACTACCTCTGGTAACAGATACACACCTATACTTGCACCCAAGATAATATAGCACAAGATAACAATGAGTCTTATCATGTTCACAGGTTAACTCACCTTCCTTAAGAAAGTAATTTAGGCCAAATATATTTTATACTTAGCCTAAATAGCTTTGTGTTTTTAAATTAATGTTTGGTTAGTGCATATTTTAATGCTTCATGGACATTTTTAACTCCTATGACCTTGATGTCATTTGGAAATTGCCATCCACCTATATTTGATTCCGGAATAATCACACGCTTAAACCCTAATTTTTCTGCTTCTTGTACACGTTGTTCTATACGTGAAACACGTCTAACTTCTCCTGTAAGCCCTACTTCTCCAATAAAACAGTCTAAACCGTCGACTGTTAAATCTTTGAAACTTGAAGCTGTCGCAACAACAATACCTAAATCTACAGCTGGTTCTGTTAAACGTACGCCTCCTGCCACTTTAATATAAGCATCTTGTTGTTGTAGTAAATAATTCTCTTTCTTTTCCAATACTGCCATCAGTAAGCTCAATCTATTATGATCGATGCCCGTCGCCATACGTCTTGGATTATTAAATGTAGTAGGTGTCACTAATGCTTGTACTTCTATAAGTAGTGGTCTTGTACCTTCCATCGTAGAAACAATGGTCGAACCAGGCACATTGGTTGATCGTTCTTCAAGGAACATTTCTGAGGGGTTTTTCACGCCTTTTAGCCCAGTTTGTTTCATTTCGAAGATGCCCATCTCGTTTGTAGAACCAAAACGGTTTTTAACTGCTCTTAAAATACGATACGCGTGATGCTCATCACCTTCAAAGTATAGGACTGTATCTACCATATGTTCCAGTAAACGCGGGCCAGCTATTTGGCCTTCTTTCGTAACATGTCCCACAATAAATGTAGCTATATTTAATTGTTTCGCTATATTCATCAAACTTTGCGTACTTTCTCTAACTTGGGACACAGAACCTGGCGCAGAACTAATTTCTGGATGAAAAATAGTTTGAATTGAGTCTACTACAAGTAAATCTGGTTTAAGTTGTTTAACTGTTTCATGTATTACTTCTAAATCTGTTTCAGCAAACACATTTAATTCGCTTGAATCTTCGTCTAATCTTTCCGCTCTTAATTTCGTTTGATTTAATGATTCTTCACCAGTAATATACAGTACATTTTTAGATTGTGATAATGCTGCACAAATTTGTAAAAGTAATGTAGACTTACCGATACCCGGATCGCCACCTATCAATACAAGTGAGCCATTTACTATACCGCCACCAAGAACTCTATTAAATTCTTCAGAATTTGTTTTTACTCGTGGCGTTGTTTCATGTTTAATATTATTTAATTTTTGTACTTTAGAAATATTGTCTCGACTGCGTACGCCATGTTTTGGACTCGCGGCCTTTTGTTCGACTATTTCTTCCATTTGGTTCCAACCACCACAATTCGGGCATTTCCCCATCCACTTTGGAGACTGGTAACCACAGGCCATACATTCAAAAATTACTTTCTTTTTAGCCAAAACAGCACCTCCATCTTTCATTGAACAAATCTATTTTAAACCTCTGTCTGTTTAAAAACAAATTTTATTCATAATCAAACAATTCAATCGAATAATATTCGTATATAGTTATTTAAAAATCTTAATAATTTAAAGATTCTAATATTTAGCTAAAAGCTATTTTTATAAAATACCACGCTTGTGTTTATAGTAACACTGATATTATATTTTGACTTTTTAAATATTACTCGTTTATAAATATAAATACTACTTTATTGTTTATACAACCCTAAAAAACAAAGCAGCACTCCCCAAATATGCACTTACATATTTGAGAAGTACTGCTTTAATTCATACTTAACTTTTAAGATTCAGTTGTTTCTTTATCTTTAGTTGTATCTTTTCTATCATGAATATCATACTTAAATTCTTTACCGTCATGATTAATTATAACTTCTTTACCTTCAACTTGATTACCTTCTAAAATTAATTCACTTAAGTTATCTTCAACTGTTTTTTGAATTGCACGGATTAATGGTCTAGCACCATATTCAGGGTCATAACCTTCTTCAGCAATTTTTTCTTTTGCCGCTTCTGTAACCTTAATATTAATATCTTGTTCAGAAAGGCGTTCTGTAAGTTTATCCACCATCATAGTTACAATTTCTTTCAATTCTTCTTTAGAAAGTTTGTGGAATACGATAATATCATCAACACGGTTTAAGAATTCTGGACGGAATGCGTTCTTCAATTCTTTCATCATTGTCTTACGGATTGTTTCGTAATCTTGGCCTTCAGACGCGCCTCCAAAACCAGCAAAACGTTGGTCTTGTAATTCTTGCGCGCCTACGTTAGATGTCATAATAATAACTGTATTACGGAAATCTACGCGGCGACCTTTTGTATCTGTTAAGTGACCATCATCTAATACTTGTAACAGAATATTGAACACATCAGGGTGTGCTTTTTCAATTTCATCAAATAAGATTACTGAGTAAGGTTTACGTCTTACTTTTTCAGTCAATTGGCCACCATCGTCATGACCTACATAACCTGGAGGGGCACCAACTAAACGACTGACAGCATGTTTTTCCATAAACTCACTCATATCAACTCGGATCATTGCATCATCTTCACCGAACATAGACTCAGCTAATGCACGTGCTAATTCAGTTTTACCTACACCTGTTGGTCCTAAGAAGATAAAGCTACCGATAGGACGTTTAGGATCTTTCAATCCAGCTCTAGCACGTCTAACTGCTTTACTAATAGATGTAACGGCATCTTTTTGACCAATCACTCTATTGTGAAGTGTGTCTTCTAAGTTAAGCAGACGGTCTGATTCTGTTTCATTAATTTTTGTTAATGGGATTCCTGTCCAACCAGCGATGACTTCACCAATATCTTCTTCTGATAGAGATGTGTTATCACCATTTTGAGAATTTTTCCAGTTGTTATTTGCTTCTTCATATTGTTTTTCTAATTTTGTTTGTTTATCGCGCAAGTTTGCTGCATTTTCAAACTCTTGAGCATGAACAGCTGCATCTTTTTCATTCTTAACTTGTTCTATTTGTTGTTCAATTTCTTTTAAGTTTGGTGGTGTTGTATGACTCTTAAGTCTTACTTTAGAACTTGCTTCATCAATTAAATCTATCGCTTTGTCTGGTAAGAAACGATCTGAAATATAACGGTGACTTAATTTAGCAGCTGATTCTAAAGCTTGATCTGAAATGTTAATACGATGATGCGCTTCATAACGGTCACGTAATCCTTTTAAAATTTCAATTGTATCTTCGACAGTTGGTTCACCAACTTGAACAGGTTGGAAACGACGTTCAAGCGCTGCATCTTTTTCAATGTTTTTACGGTATTCATCTAAAGTAGTTGCACCGATACATTGTAATTCGCCACGAGCTAATGCTGGTTTCAGAATATTAGATGCATCTATAGCACCTTCTGCACCACCTGCACCTACTAATGTGTGTAATTCATCAATGAATAATACTACATTACCTGCTTGATGGATTTCTTCCATTACTTTTTTCAAACGTTCTTCAAACTCGCCACGATATTTTGTTCCAGCAACAACTGTCCCCATATCTAGTGACATTACGCGCTTACCTTTAAGCGTTTCAGGTACTTCGTTATTAACAATGGCTTGAGCTAAGCCTTCAGCAATCGCAGTTTTACCAACACCCGGTTCACCAATTAATACAGGGTTGTTCTTAGTACGACGACTTAAAACTTCAATGACTCTTGTAATTTCTTTTTCTCTACCAATGACAGGGTCTAAAGTGCCATCTTTTGCGATAACTGTTAAGTCACGAGCAAGACTGTCTAGTGTTGGTGTATTATTAGATTTATTAGCTTGAGCATTTTTATTACTTGTTTCTGGACTGCCTAAAGCTTTAACAACTTGTGCGCGCGCTTTCGTGATATTTAAATCTAAGTTTGCAAACACACGAGCTGCCACTCCTTCATTTTCTCTGATTAATCCAAGTAAGATATGCTCTGTTCCTACGAAATTATGGTGTAATTTTCTAGCTTCATCCATTGATAATTCAATTACTTTTTTCGCACGAGGTGTATAGTGTAATGCGCCCATTTGTTCTTGACCATGGCCGATTAATTTTTCTACTTCTTCAACTACTTTTTCTTCAGTAATATCAAATGTTTCTAAAACTTTAGCAGCAATACCTTCCGGCTCTTTCATTAAACCTAAAAGTAAATGTTCAGTTCCAATATTTGAATGATTTAAGCGTATTGCTTCTTCTTGAGCATGTGCCAGTACGCGTTGAGCACGTTCTGTTAGTCTACCAAATAGCATATAGTATGACCTCCTAATTTATATGTTCTCTTAATATATCTGCTCTTTTTTCATTAACTGCTCTATCATCTTCTTCGTCTAATAAGAATGGCGATTGTATTGCAACCATTAACTCGTTAAACTTGAAGTCTTCTAATTCAATATAGCCTAAATCTAAACCAAGTTTCACTTCACTTAATCTTAGCGAAGCTTCCTCCATAGATATTAGTCTACTATATTTTAATATTCCTAACGAACGATATACTCTGTCTAATGTTTCAATATGATTATGTCGGTTTAATCGTTCGCGAATTTGCATTTCTTCATTAATAATTTGTTGCACTACCTCTGATAAACTTTCAATGATTTCTTCTTCTGTTTTACCTAAAGTAAGTTGATTTGAAATTTGGTATATATGACCATAAACTTGGGATCCTTCTCCATAAATACCTCTAATTGTAAAACCGAAACGATTAATTGTTTGAGCAATACGATTCATACGTTTCATTATTGTCAAACCAGGCAAATGCAACATCACACTAGCACGCATGCCTGTTCCAATATTAGTAGGGCATGTTGTTAAATAACCTAAAGTTTCATCAAAACTTACATCTAATTCACTATCAAGTTGATCATCAATTTTAGAAGCTTTTTCATATAAAGATGATAGTGATAAATCGTTACCCATGGCTTGAATACGAATATGATCTTCTTCATTAATCATAATGCTTAAAGATTCATCTTCATTGAGTAATACGGCAGAAGCAGGTTGTCTTATTAATTCTGGACTTATAAGATGTTTCGCGACAAGCTTGTATTTACTTTGTTGATCCATTGAATCTAAGCGCTGTACAGACAAGTCAGGAAGCGCATCTTGTACATCATTAATTATTCGAAAACCATCTTGTTCAGATAAAAACATTAATGGGTGCACATGATTTTCTAAATTTCTTGCCAATCGTATTCGCGAAGACATGACGATTGGGCTTTCTTCTCTATCACGCATCCATTCACTCATGTATGCACTAATATCATTTTTACTCATCATGCTTCACCTCGCCATCTTCTTTCAATGCTTTAATTTCATCACGAACAACGGCGGCTTCTTCAAAGTTCTGTTCTTCTATCAATTGTTTTAAATAGGAACTTTTTTCTTCTATTTGTTTTTTTAATGCTAACTTTCTATGTGAAGAATGTGGTGTTTTTCCTACATGTTCAATTTGACCACCTTGTACGCGTCGTACAATATCAACGATGTCGTCTTTGAATGTCGCATAGCAATCTGAACAACCAAATTTACCAACATGTGCGATATCTTTTAATGTCATATGACAAGTAGGACATCGTTTTTCTTCTTTAAAAGCAATTTCGTCAAAATCGATACCGTGCTTAGCAGCTAAGTGCTGTAAGATTTGCTTTACTACAAATGCGCCTTCAATATCATCTTGGGATTGTATTTGTTGATTTTGAGTCCACGGATTGCCACCTTGTGCACATGTAGAACAAACCCATTTTTCATTTATACCATCTTGACCTTTCACTGCCAATTTCACTTCTGCTTCATTCAAATGACAATTCTCGCATAGCACGACGAAACACCTCACTTTAATAATAATTTATAACATGCAATAACCGTTTTATAATATTTGCTCGAATGATATCTCTGGATAATACATCCATTTTTAATGTCTCTCTGTCTATAACGGCATGTATCATTTTTGCTTCACGTTCATTAATGTAATTTTTATCCAATAAGCCATCTACAATGTAATATGCTTGCTGTTGTGAAATAGATGGACCAACTAATTGAAGTAAATGATTAATGTAACCTGTCTCATCTCTGTTTTCAATTTTGGTGATTCGAATATATCCGCCACCACCTCTTTTACTCTCAATCTCATAGCCGTGCTCATTTGTAAAGCGTGTTTTGATTACATAATTAAGCTGGGAAGGCACACAGTCAAAGCGCTGTGCAATATTGGCACGTTGAATTTCTACAACGTCTTCATTGGTGTCTTCAAATAACTTTTTAATGTATTGTTCTATGATGTCAGACATGTTGTGCATGATTATCACCTCTTTTGACCTTCTTTGACTATATTATATGACCAACTTTGACCTTTTTCAACCAATATGTTTTAAAAATTTTTAATTAAAGATGTAAGTGCTATCTAATTTATTGTATTATAGAAGTTAAGAAAAATTAAAAGGGATGAATGACTTATGCATATTATTATTGGTTTAATTGGGATAGCAGTGTTTCTTGCATTGGCGTTTCTATTTAGCTCAGATAGAAAAAATATTCGTTGGCAATATGTCGGTTTATTACTTGTAATACAATTAGTATTCGCATTTATTTTACTCAAAACAAAATTTGGGATTACAGTTATTGGTGGCATATCAGACGGATTTAATTATTTATTAGCAAAAGCAGCAGAAGGTGTGAACTTTGTGTTTGGTGGATTTGAATTTGTAGATCCAGATAACCCGCCTTTCTTCTTTAATGTATTATTACCAATCGTGTTCATTTCAGCTTTGATTGGTATTTTACAATATACAAGAATCCTACCTTGGATTATTAATGTTTTAGGTTTAGCCATTTCGAAAATTAATGGTATGGGCCGTTTAGAATCATATAACGCTGTTGCAGCAGCAATTTTAGGACAATCTGAAGTATTTATTTCATTGAAAAAGGAATTAGCACATATTCCTAAACAACGTCTATATACTTTAACAGCTTCTGCAATGTCTACTGTATCAGCTTCAATTATCGGGGCTTATTTTACATTAATTGAACCACGTTTTGTAGTTACAGCCGTTGTACTAAATCTTTTTGGCGGTTTCATTATTGCTTCTATCATCAATCCTTATAAAGTTGATGCTAAAGAAGATAAACTTATCGTTGAAGAGAGTGAATCAGGAAAACAATCATTTTTCGAAATGTTAGGTGAATATATCCTAGATGGTTTTAAAGTCGCAGTCATCGTAGGAGCAATGTTAATTGGTTATATTGCCATCATCGCCTTACTTAATGGTGTTGTTAGTGCAATCTTTACTGGTTTATCTGGTGGCAGTATCACTTGGGACTTCCAAACACTAATTGGCTTTATCTTTGCACCGTTTGCATTCTTAATTGGTGTACCTTGGGACGATGCAGTACAAGCTGGATCCATTATGGCTACTAAATTACTATCAAATGAATTTGTTGCAATGCAAAGTTTAAGCGAAATTAAAAATATGAGCGCGCATGCTAAAGGCGTTATTTCAGTATTTGTAGTATCATTTGCAAACTTTAGCTCTATCGGAATTATTTCTGGGGCAATTAAATCACTTAATAATGAAAAAGGTGATATCGTAGCACGTTTTGGACTAAAATTATTATTCGGTGCCACACTTGTTTCATTCATTTCAGCAGCTATTGCCGGATTCTTTATTTAAAATGTAACTTAGACATAGTTATTGATAAATATTAAATTGCTTGTTCGTTTGGTTTAAGAATTATTTAAATAAACTCAACTACTTTTGTTACAAAAATAAAATCTTGCTACATAACGCAAACAAACTATAAAAAGCACACTTCTTTTCAAATGGAAGTGTGCTTTTTAGATACTTAGTAAATCATCTCTTAATCTGTCCATAATTACTATTCAAACAACATAAATCAATAATTTAAACTCTTCTCTATACAAATCATTAAAATTTTAATACCTAATCACTAAGGCAAAATTTATTTAAACTAAAATGAGACACTTCATCTTATAAAATAATTGCTCATCATTTTATAACGAAGTGTCTTATTAATTAAATTCTTATACGATAATATATATTTTAGTGAAGTTTTATCTATTATACATTTTCTGTCATCAAAGTAGGTTTTACGATTTCTTCTATAAAATACTGTGTCACTCTATAGTCATCGGTTAATTCTGGATGGAAGGATACTCCTAAATACTGACCTTCTTGAACCGCTACAATTTTTTCACCCACTGTACTTAATACTGACACCTCACCATGTGTCGCTTCAATATGTGGCGCTCTAATAAAAACACCTTCAATATCTTCTGCGATACCTTGTACATTTAATTCACTTTCAAAACTATCCACTTGTCTACCAAATGAATTTCTTTGAACAGTGATGTCTAATTTATCTAAATAGCCTTCTTCACCAACAATATGCTTAGCCATAACTATTAATCCAGCACACGTTCCAAACATAGGTAATGTAGATTGTTGTAGTGCTTCTTTAAAGCCATATAAATTCATTAATCGACGTAATGTAGTAGATTCACCACCAGGTAAAATAAGACCATCAATGTCATCTAATTGTTCTGTACGCTTAATTGCAATACCTTCATGACCGCTAAGTTCAATATGACGTATATGTTCCCTTACTGCACCTTGAAGTGCTAGTACACCAATTTTCATACTACCATCCACGCTCTTGCATACGTTCTTCTAAAGTTAATTCATTGATGTCTAAACCTTTCATAGCTGTACCTAAGTCTTTAGCTAAACGTCCGATTAATTCATAATCTTGGTAGTGAGTTGTAGCTTGCACAATAGCTTTAGCGAATTTTTCTGGATCTTCTGATTTAAATATACCAGAACCAACGAATACACCATCTGCACCTAATTCCATCATTAGTGCTGCGTCTTGAGGCGTAGCCACACCGCCAGCAGCAAAGTTAACAACAGGTAATTTACCATTTTCTTTAATATTTTTTAGTACTTCAAATGGTGCTCCAATATTTTTAGCTTCAGTCATGATTTCATCATCATTCATCACTGTTAATCTTTTTACTTCTGCATTAACTTGACGCATGTGTCTAACAGCTTCTACAATGTTTCCTGTACCCGGCTCACCTTTTGTACGTAACATCGCCGCGCCTTCACCAATACGTCTTGCAGCTTCACCTAAGTTACGGCATCCACATACAAATGGCACTGTAAACGTGTCTTTTAATAGATGATACTCTTCATCTGCAGGCGTTAATACTTCTGATTCATCAATGTAGTCTACACCCATTGATTCAAGTACACGAGCTTCAGTAATATGGCCAATACGTCCTTTTGCCATTACAGGAATTGAAACAGCGTTCATAACTTCTTCTACAATTTTAGGATTAGCCATACGTGCAACACCACCAGCAGCCCTAATATCAGAAGGTACACGTTCTAATGCCATTACTGCAACTGCTCCTGCTTCCTCTGCTATTTTAGCTTGTTCAGCATTGACAACGTCCATAATTACGCCGCCTTTTTGCATTTCTGCCATTCCTCTTTTAACTCTCTCTGATCCAGTTACTTTAGACATTTGTTTTTCCCCTTTACTTAGTTGATTAAATTCATTTTAAGAGATAAACTGGTATTTAAAAAGGTTCAATTTCAATTTAATTTTGGGGGTCAGTTTTATGTCAAAATCACATCTTTATATCGATTTATATAAAAATTTAAAAACTCAAATCATTGAAGGTCAATATAAATCAGGAGATAAATTTCCTTCTAAACGCGCATTAGGGCAACACCTTTCAGTTAGTAATACAACAATTGAACATGCCTATCAATTTCTACTCGATGAAGGTTATATATACTCTAAACCACGTTCAGGTTATTTCGTTTCAGATATTGAAACATTACCTATAATCAATAGAAAAACACAATTCAATACAGATGAATATTTATCATCCCAAAATAATAATCATGATGCTTATTACAAATATGCATTCAATTTATCAGAAATTGATACTGATTACTTTCCAATTCAACAGTTTAGAAAATATGCCCGAGATGCTTTTGAAATAAATCAATTGCAGTTACTACAACATGCAAATCCCAAAGGTGAGTGGTCATTAAGACAAGAAATTGCTCACTATTTATTCAACAGCCGTGGTGTATCATGTCACCCTGAACAAATTATTATAGGATCATCAACTGAACAATTAATTAACCTGCTAACAGACATTTTAAATAAAGCACAATTCTTTATTGAAAATCCAAGTTATCCTCCAATTAAGCAAGTATTAGAAAAAAGACAAATACCTTATATGCAAGTCCCAGTAAATCAAACTGGTCTTGAGCTTAATTATTTAAAGACCGCAAATCACAATATTGCGTATGTAACACCCTCACATCAATTTCCTACTGGTTATGTAATGAATTTAAAAAAGCGTACCCAGCTTATTACATGGGCACACGAATGTGATAATAGATATATTATTGAAGATGATTATGATTCTGAGTTTCGCTATTTTGGCAAACCGATCCCTGCGTTACAAAGTTTAGATACTAAGGATAAAGTAATTTATATTAGTACATTCTCTAAATCACTATTTCCTAGTTGCAGAATTGCCTATCTTGTTTTGCCCAAAAAGTTACTTAGTCAGTATAATAATTTGGCACATAAAGAAGGTAATACAGTACCAGCACACTTACAAAAAATTGTGGCAAGTTTCATGGAATCAGGGAGCTTTGAAAGACACTTAAACAAAATGAGAAAATTATATAGACGCAAATTAAAATTTATTATTGAAGCACTCAAGCCTTATGAAGATCAATTAGAAATTGAAGGTGCCTTAGCTGGTATGCATTTTAATTTAACAGTGAAAAATGGTCTTTCTATAAAAGAATGTCTAAAAAATGCAGAAATGAATAAATTAAAAATAACACCATTTAATCAATACGATGCTACACAACAATCTGTAAAATTTATATTAGGATTTGGTGGCATCCCCTTTTCAGAACTTGAAGCACATACAAATGCATTAATTGATAGTTTATGCGTTTAAAGCACCGCTAATGACCCATAACTCAATAAATTGAGTTATGGGATTTATGCATGAGCTTTTGCTCATGTATTCCTTATAAATCCATAAATGCAGATAAATATAATTTTGATCCATTAATATTAGTAACTACTTTTTGATAAGGGCGATCCGTATTAAAACGTCATTTTAATAAATGATTCGCTTATTTTAAATTCATATTTATAATGCTTACCCTTAAAAATGCACCCCATAAGTTAAATTTTTAGTCCAACTTTTGGGGTGCACATCATAATTGGCTGGCAACGTCCTACTCTTGCGGAACGTAAGTCTGCTACCTTCGGCGCTAAAGACCTTTCTTGTCGTGAGACAAGCGCTCGCATCTTTTCTCACTTGCACGCTTTCCTCACTCACTTACCACTCGTAAGCTCGTTTCGTCATTCGTTTAGTTCGTCAGCTTCTAAAGTCCCACTTTTACATTCTAACTTCTAATTTATTTAGATAAAACTTGTTGCTCTCTTATCAGATTATATTTCATTGTATTAGTGGGACTTATGCATGAGCTTCTGCTCATGTATTCCGTTGCGACTGACAATTGTTTTACGTTGCAGTTAAGCTCTTCGTGCATAAAAAAAAGACCCTATTGGGTCTTTG
>NZ_JBICNX010000239.1:0-686 GCF_043107035.1 Staphylococcus sp. 231237_7MaSpsaltlick | reverse complement strand
ATATTAATTAGTGCATCAGTTGTAATATCAAAAAAAATGGGTAATCCTGTTTTATTTAAACAAACTCGTCCAGGAAAAAATGAAAAACCATTTCAAATTTTCAAATTTAGAACTATGACTGATGAAAGAGACAGCAATGGGGAGTTATTACCTGATGATAAAAGGATGACTAAAACGGGAAATTTCATTCGTAAAACAAGCATTGATGAATTGCCACAATTAATTAATGTCTTAAAAGGTGATCTTAGTTTAGTTGGTCCAAGACCATTACTGATGGAATATTTACCTTTATATACTGAAGAGCAAAAGAAACGTCACCTTGTTAAGCCTGGAATTACTGGATGGGCGCAAGTGAATGGTAGAAATGCAATTTCATGGGAAGATAAATTTAAACTAGATGTTTGGTATGTAGAGAACCAATCTTTCAAGTTAGATATGTATATCCTATATAAAACTTTTTATAACGTTATCAAAAGAAAAGATATCAGTTCTAGTAATCATGTAACAATAGAGCCATTTAAAGGAAGTTTAAAATGAAATCTATAATGATAATCGGTAATGGTGGCCATGCAAAAGTGATTAAAGATATTATTTCAAGAAATAACTCTCTTACATTCAAAGGTTATTTAGATGACAATATTAAAGAGTTTTATGAAAGAGATGGACTCATTTATGATTGCTTAGAT
>NZ_JBICNX010000238.1:0-686 GCF_043107035.1 Staphylococcus sp. 231237_7MaSpsaltlick | reverse complement strand
ATATAATATCTAGGCCAATACGAAAATTTTTACTGTTTGATTCATGTATATACGTGTTTACAAATTCATTTATAGTATCATTTTTTAATTGGTATGAATAATAAAATAAAAGTAAATCCTTAAAAATCTTTGAATGAGCATCATTATTTCTATCTAAGGGCGTATCTTTAAATACTTTATTAGGGATTTTTAAAATTCTTGAATACAAATCTGCAATGTTATTACTTTTGCAAAGGATAGCAAAATCATTGTTATTCTGTATATTATAAGTACTCTTCAAACTATTAAGTTTTTTTTCTATTTCACGTGCAATATTTATTTCCGTGCCCTCTATATTTATTTTAAAAACTCTTAAATCATTTGAAGGTTGTCTTTCATATTCCTTTTCTAAAAGTTCTAAAGAATAATCAGAAATTGAATGATGACATCTATGATTAACAGTTAATTGACAATGAATAAATTGTTCGGAGAGTGTCAGTTCTTCTAAATATTTTGGGTATTTTTTCGCAAAGGCAAAAATAGATTGATTTAAGTCTCCTACTGCTATACCTATAATTCCGGAATCTACTAGTTTTAAAAACACTTTGTGTTGACTTAGGCCACAATCTTGATATTCATCAATAAATATATGTGTATACTTTGCACTGAGATATTTTAGAACTTGTGGAATATGCTCTATTATATAT
>NZ_JBICNX010000237.1:0-687 GCF_043107035.1 Staphylococcus sp. 231237_7MaSpsaltlick | reverse complement strand
TTCTAGCGAGTTTTTCAGAATTTGAAAGAAATAATATTGTCGAGAATGTATTCATGGGACAAACTCGACGTGCTCAAGAAGGCTATTATCAAGGCAATTTGCCATTAGGCTATGGTAAGATACCAGATAATAAACATGAACTCATGATTAATCAACATGAAGCCAATATCGTTAAATACATCTTTGAATCATATGCGAAAGGACATGGATATCGTAAAATTGCTAATGCTCTCAATCATAAAGGTTATGTCACTAAAAAAGATAATCCATTTAGTATTTCAGCTGTTACTTATATTCTCTCAAACCCATTCTATATTGGTAAAATTCAATTCGCGAAATACAAAGATTGGAATGATAAACGACGTAAAGGCTTGAATGATAATCCAGTAATTGCTGAAGGCAAACACACGGCTATTATTAGTCAAGATTTATGGGACAAAGTACAATCACGTAAAAAACAAGTAAGCCAAAAACCCCAAGTACATGGTAAAGGAACAAACCTTTTGACGAGCCTAATTTTTTGTGAGAAATGCGGCGCCACATATGCTGCTTCCACTACTACTAATACACTTAAAGATGGCACCAAAAAACGCATTCGCTATTATTCATGTAGTAATTTTCGCAATAAAGGGTCAAAAGTGTGTTCCGCGAACAGCGTACGAGCTGATGTAATAGAAAAATATGTTA
>NZ_JBICNX010000236.1:0-691 GCF_043107035.1 Staphylococcus sp. 231237_7MaSpsaltlick | reverse complement strand
GTAGTATCTTCAGAAAGAGAAAAATATGAAGTGATTGAAAAGTATAACTATACAGAACAAAATACTATTCTTACAGGACTTCCAAGATTTGATAATATTATTATGGATAGAAAAATATCAAAATTAACTAAAAATCATATTCTGATAATGCCAACTTGGCGTAAAGGTATAGATCAGTATACAGATGAACAATTTAAAAATACTTATTTTTTTAAAACATACAATCAATTATTACAAAATGAAATGTTAGTAAACTTTGTAACTGAAAATAACATTAAAGTTAGTTTTTATTTACATCGAAATTTTCAAAAGTTCTCACATTTATTTTGTGATAAGTACGTAAAAGTTTTATATGAAGGTCAATATAGTGTGAGTTCTTTATTAAAAGATAATGACTTACTCATAACAGATTATTCCAGTGTTGGCTTTGATTTTGCGTTAATGCATAAAAAAGTGATTTACTACAGACCGTCTGCATTGGTAAGTGATGAAATGTTAGAAGAAAACAAGAGTTTGTTACCAGGAGATATAGTAGAAAATGAGAAGGACTTAATAGAAGAATTACACTATTTCGAAATGAAAAAGAGATATAAAGAACATATGAAAGATATATATATATATGAAGATACTAAAGCTTGTCAACGAATCGCTAAAAAGATGATAAAAGCATTTAACTTATAATAAATAGCTT
>NZ_JBICNX010000235.1:0-699 GCF_043107035.1 Staphylococcus sp. 231237_7MaSpsaltlick | reverse complement strand
TATGAGTAAATCTTTTATTAAAGAACATTTTAAAATAGGACAACATAAATCAGATAGTTTAACACTTGTAGCAGGTATCGGATTTATTTTGGGGCTGGGTACTCAATTATTTTTCTAGGAGGAAAACCAATGAGAATATTAAAAACACTATTAATTATATTTTTATACGAGTTATCAAAAGAAATCACATATGAAATCATTTGTCGTAAACAAGCGAATGACATGGTGGATAAATGCCCTAAGGATTATGAAGTAACTAAAAGAGCAATATAATCACAAGCCAATCGAATGAAACTTAGAGCATACAATTTGGGAGAATTTTAATATGAAAAAATTAGTATTAGCAGCAACATTATTATTAACAGTATTTCTAGGTGGGTGTACATGGTTAGATGATGAAATAAAAGACCATAAAAGTGACACGAAAGGATTAGAAAGAACAGTCACTGTTTACAGTAAGACAGGTGATGTAATTAAGAAATATAAGGGAGATAAAGTGAGAACCAAATATAATGACGGCGGAGCATTAGTTATTAATATAGATGGCAAGCGTGTACAAGTAATGAATAGTGATGTAGTAATTGAGGAGAAAGGCGCAGAGAAATACGAGGTGAGTAAATAATGTGGATTATTATAGCAATTATATTAGCGACTATTACTGTTGTAACTTTACTCATTAATTCAAAGAAAGACGATAAG
>NZ_JBICNX010000234.1:0-699 GCF_043107035.1 Staphylococcus sp. 231237_7MaSpsaltlick | reverse complement strand
ACATGGTACTAACCATGTATAACTTAGTATAATATATCTGATTAATGTGGTCAATTAGTAAAATTTTTATTTGTATATTCATATTACACATTGTAATAAAAAACCCTTTAAATCAACACCATTAAATCATAAAAAATCTTTAAATTTTTAAATTTCAATCTAAAACTCTATTGATAACTGTACTTTAATTTTATTTTTCATATATAGATTATACATAAAATATACAGCTATCTACCTATTTATTTAAGTGGGTTTTTGTGTATTCGTATAACTTTTCTATAATATAATTATATATTAGTTCTTTGTTCTTAACTGTAAATATTACTGCTAATTATCTCTTTTTACATAAATAGATAGAATTTATCCAATAAGAATATTATCACTTAAGTTTTACATTTTTTCCATTTATAAAATTATATTAATATTCCAAAAAATAACTAATATTTATTGAAATAATCTTGTAAATCATTATTTTTAATTTTGTATTTTATTAATAACATTAATAAAATACGGGATTTGTTGGCATTTAATGTTTCAGAAGCGATGAAATTATATTCATTCTCTAAATGAGTTTTCGATGTTATGCCATGTCCTAATCTTGATGTTCTTACGATTTTTATATTTGAAGTAACTATATTTTTTAGATATTCAGATATCTTAGTAGATATTGTATACCCGCCAGCAGTAGCTATTATAAGC
>NZ_JBICNX010000233.1:0-699 GCF_043107035.1 Staphylococcus sp. 231237_7MaSpsaltlick | reverse complement strand
TAGATATCTTCTGTAATATGTTGTCTCAATGGCCCACTTTTACCTGTTGCCATAATATTCACAGTAGGAATACCCTTTTGAGGATAAATACCACATCTCAATGTCCCACCGCAATCTATAACAGCAACCATAATTTCATCTTCAGGTACTGATGTTTCGAAACCATTTATAGGTGAGCCTCCAGTAATTTCACATATTTTATCTACTATTTCAGGTCTGTGGCCGCCTGTTACATACATAACTTTATCTTTCTTACCTTCTATTCCAATTTCTAAAGGACCTCCAAAGCCTCCTGAACCTTTAACAATTCTAGCCTTTTTACTCATACGCCTCACCTCATCCTTCTAATTTTACTTTTGTACTTAATTTTACTTTTTGTTGTTTTTCTACATAACTAGTTGTAAAGTCAGTAACCCATCCGCCTATAAAGTTCATTACTAAACCAACAAGTAAATATCTTACTGCTAAATCTGTCATTGGTAATCCTAATTGTTGAACCCCATTAGCGATACCTAAGAATATAAATAATTCCGCTGGATTAATGTGTGGAAATAAGCCGTTGCTTGTATGTGCGAATTGCGCTGCTGATGCAAAATAACTTGGCTTATATTTCTCGGGCATAAATCTTCCTAGAGAGTGAACCATGGGATTGGCTAACATAAATGATCCTAAAAATGGTAATACTAAATATCTTAATAA
>NZ_JBICNX010000232.1:0-701 GCF_043107035.1 Staphylococcus sp. 231237_7MaSpsaltlick | reverse complement strand
ACGTATTCGCTACTATTCGTGTAGTAACTTTCGCAACAAAGGATCAAAGGTATGTTCGGCCAATAGTGTTAGAGCCGATGTCATTGAAAAATATGTTATGGATCAGATACTGGAAATTGTCAAAAGTGATAAAGTTCTCAAACAAGTTGTCGAACGTGTTAATCAAGAAAATCAAGTCGATGTAGCTGCACTTAACCATGATATTGCTTATAAACAACAACAATTTGATGAAATAAACACTAAACTAAAAAATCTAATTCAAACCATCGAAGACAATCCAGACTTAACATCTGCACTCAAACCAACCATTCATCAATATGAAACACAACTCAATGACATTACAAACCAAATGAATCAACTCAAGCACCAACAAAATCAAGAGAAACCATCTTATGATACGAAACAAATCGCTGCCCTATTACAACGAATATTTCAAAATATAGAATCCATGGATAAATCACAGCTCAAAGCTTTGTACCTAACGGTTATTGACCGTATTGACATTCGTAAAGATGAGAATCATAAAAAGCAATTCTACGTTACACTAAAACTTAATAATGAAATTATTAAACAACTTTTCAATAATTCTCCACTCGACGAAGTGCTTCTCAGCACTTCGTCTTTATTTTTGCCTCAAACACTCTACTTTCAAATCTAATATATCCATAGTGTCCTTTTGTCAGTCAATAACACTCTTCTAA
>NZ_JBICNX010000231.1:0-706 GCF_043107035.1 Staphylococcus sp. 231237_7MaSpsaltlick | reverse complement strand
GGTTTACATTTATATCTTTATAATTTTGCTTTTCTCCAAAATCTTTTGATTTTGTTAGTATATCAAAATCACCTTTAACACTTTCTACAATGTTTTTAATAGAATTTACAGGTCCTCCACCTTTTATTCCAGGCAAATAATAATTAGTTACAATTAAGGTTTTCATATATAATCCTCCATTAAACTTTTATAAATTCCAATATAATAAATTATGTGTGTTTGTATATAGAGACTTATATTTAGATTTCAAATCAATAATTACATTATTTTCATTTTTATTTTTGAATATGTTTAAAATTGAATTTTTATCATAATTCTCAAATGTTTTATGAGGAACCGCAAAAATTATTCCATCAGCATCATCAATAGTGTTGTAATCAGTTATTTCGATATTCTCTTGTGCTCTAATTTCTTCTTCATTTACTACAGGATCTACAATGACTACCTCAATACCATAGTCTTCAATTAATTTTATTAATTCTACAATTTTACTATTTCTAAAATCAGGTGTATTTTCTTTAAATGTTATACCAAAAATAACAACCTTACTTCCTTTTACTTTTTTATCAGCTAAAATTAATTGCTTAACCAGATTTTCTGTTACAAATTGAACCATTGAATCATTTATTCTTCTTCCTGAAGATATTATTTGAGATTCATATCCTAATTTTTCAGCTTCATAAAGGAAGTAATATGGATCTACTCC
>NZ_JBICNX010000230.1:0-707 GCF_043107035.1 Staphylococcus sp. 231237_7MaSpsaltlick | reverse complement strand
TAAAATAATGGGTTTCCATTTACCTACTAATATTTCCATTGGTTTTTCCATTCCTGAACATTCATTAATGTCTTTTGTGTTACCTACTTTATTCCTATGCTTTTCCTCCAGTGATATCAAATAGTTTCTTAAAAGATACTATGTTTTTTAAAAGTGCCTACTTACAAATAAGATTCTTTATAGTTTGTTATAACACTATAGTCAATAGAGAAACTTAGTAGGAGGTGGAAAATTGAACAAAGGGTTAATTGATCGTATCGTTAGGATGGTTTTTTCGTTAATTATTATTGGTTCTGGGTTTGCAATGATTTTAGGGTTTATTTCAAATATGGAATACAGTAGCCAATCAGCAAATGATTTTATGCAAGCTATGGGTGATACCAACTACTTTTTCCCATTTCTAGCAGTCGTTAAAATTTTATGTGGAATAAGCATTCTATCTAATAAATTCGAAAAAGCAGCTTTAATCATTTTTATTCCTGTATCTATTAATATGGTTATGTTTCACATATTTTTAGCTCCTGCAGAAGGTATACCAGCATATTTAATACTAATAATGAATGTCTATTTGATGGTAAATAGAATTAAGAGTTATCAACCAATATTAAAAAAATAGAGAAAGAAGGCAAATATATGAGTAAATTATGGAACCCAATTAAAGTAGGAAATATGGAATTAAAACATAGATTAGCAATGTCTCCAATGAC